>JANOVW010000057.1:0-13577 GCA_031417575.1 Rhodoferax sp.
CGGGTGCGGGCGATTGGCACGGTGATTCACTGTGGCCGACAATTGGCCACCGCCGAGGCGCGGTTGGTTGGCCCCGATGGCACCTTGTACGCCCACGCCACCACGACCTGCCTGGTATTTGAATTGCCCAAATGACGGACACCACCTTCGACTACATCATCATCGGCGCCGGTACCGCCGGCTGCCTGCTGGCCAACCGCCTGAGTGCCGACGCGACCAAACGCGTCTTGCTGATTGAAGCCGGCCGCAAAGACGATTACCACTGGATCCACATTCCCGTGGGATATTTGTATTGCATTGGCAACCCGCGCACCGACTGGCTGTACCAAACGGAGCCCGCTGCCGGGCTCAATGGCCGCAGCTTGCGTTACCCGCGTGGCAAGGCGCTGGGCGGTTGCAGCAGTATCAACGGCATGATTTACATGCGTGGCCAGGCGCGTGACTACGACCGTTGGGCGCAAGAGTCGGGCGATGATGCCTGGAACTGGCAAAACAGCTTGCCGTATTTCAAGCTGCATGAAGACCATTACAAAGGCGCTGATGCCTTGCATGGCGCCCGTGGCACAGCCCCGGATTTGATGGCGCAAGCCAACACGCCCTACCAAAAGCTGCTGCGCGGCCGTAACGCCGGCGGTGAGTGGCGGATTGAAAAACAACGCCTTCGCTGGGACGTGCTGGACGCGTTTTCGCAGGCTGCGCAGCAGGCGGGCATACCGGCGAGCGACGACTTCAACCGTGGCAACAATGAGGGCGTTGGTTATTTTGAGGTGAACCAAAAAGCTGGCTGGCGCTGGAACACCGCCAAGGCATTTTTGCGCCCCACGTGTTACGCGCGCCCCAATTTCGAAATGTGGACGGGCGCCCACGTCAAGCAACTGGTGATTGAAACCGGGCCTGATGGTGACCCGGTTTGCACCGGTGCGCAGGTCATTGCCCATGGGGAAACGGTCACCGCCAGCGCCACCCGAGAAGTGATTTTGTGTGCCGGCAGCATTGGTTCACCCCAGATTTTGCAGTTATCAGGGATTGGCCCGGCGGCGCTGTTGCAGCAGCATGCCATCCCGGTGGCGGTTGATTCACCAGGTGTGGGCGCTAACTTGTCTGATCATTTGCAGATTCGGGCGGTGTTCAAAGTACAGCAGGTTACGACCCTCAATACCCTGGCCAACAGCCTGTGGGGCAAAGCAAAAATCGGGTTGGAATATGCCCTGAAACGCACCGGGCCGATGAGCATGGCACCCAGCCAACTGGGTGCGTTTACGCGCAGCGACCCGGCTCAGCCGTATCCGAACATCGAATACCACGTGCAGCCCTTGAGCCTGGACGCTTTTGGTGAACCGCTGCACAGCTTCAATGCCTTCACCGCCAGCGTGTGCAATCTGAACCCGACCAGCCGGGGCACGGTGCAGATCAAAAGCAACCGGTTTGAAGACGCGCCGCTGATCGCCCCCAATTATTTGAGTACAGATACAGACCGCAAAGTGGCGGCTGATTCATTGCGCGTCACCCGCAACATCGTGGCCCAACCGGCTTTGGCCGCATACCAGCCGCAAGAATGGAAACCGGGCACTCAGTTTCAAACCGACGACGAGCTGGCCAAACTGGCGGGTGACATCGCCACCACCATTTTTCACCCGGTGGGCACCACCAAGATGGGCCGCGCAGACGACCCGATGGCGGTGGTGGATTCGCGCTTGCGGGTGCGCAACCCGGCGCGTTTGGGCACGCTGGTTCGGGGCCTGCGGGTGGTCGATGCCGGCGTGATGCCTTCCATTACAAGTGGCAACACCAATTCACCGACGCTGATGATTGCCGAAAAGGCAGCGCAATGGATTTTTGAGGACGCAGCGAAAGCCTGAGAGGGCCTGAATTTCCCCATACGCCTGTCAGGGTTATTACCTGCGGGAATCTACGGGCGGGAAAATCCGGATTCGCCAAAATGGTGCATTCAACTACAGTGCAGCCACTCGCAGCCGACGTGGAGCCACAAGCACCACCTGGCAAAAGGGGCCGAGGAGACTGCCTCCACCAACAACATTAATTTCACCGGGGTGCCCACAGCAGGTGCCCTGTTTCAAAAGCACCAGTGACCCTGGTGCTTTTTGTTTTTAAGGGTAATTTAGTTTTATTTTAAATAAAAATAGGGCAAAAATACTATATTAATAGTATCTTGTTGTGCAATTAATACGCCCACAGTAACTACTATTTGCATTCAATTTTTCGGTAATTTTCTATTTCAAGGCAATACGATTGAAGTGATGTTTGCCTCAGGCTGCATGACTTTGCCTTGGTTGGCCCCGCGGCGGCGAAAACCCGCGAGGGCCACTAAACCCGTCAGCGCCAAAAGGGCCGATCCTGGCTCTGACACGGGTGTTACGTACCCTTCCAGGTTCACGGCATAGGCGTGCAAAACGCCAGGCAGCAGCGCCAATTGGTCGTTCCAGGGCGACGCGGCGCCACCGTTGGTCAAAAAGCAATTGGCGGTGGAGCCAATGGGGCATTGCAAAGAATTGGCATACGGGTCAGCCAGTGAAAAATCAAACCATACGTCGTATTGTTCACCCGTGCCGCTTTGCGTCACGCTGTAATCGTTATCGGTTCCTGCCAGCATCAGGTATTGGCCGTTGCCCAGCAGAGGCCCGACGCTCAGGCCTTCCCATTTTTCGGGCGATTTGTTGCCCAGCGTGGCTTGGGTATTGGCATCCAGATCCATCTTTTTCGCGGTTTTGATCACAGCGCCTGCAAACGCGCCGGTTGCGGGCAGCACGGTATTGCTTACATCTGCCGCGCCCGTCAGGCTGATTTCATAAACTGCTTTGTCTGCCGGGCTCACCGTTGCGCCGATGCCCAAACCCCGGTTGTTGCGCTCCAGCACCAGAAACTTGTCGTTGCCCAGGGCTACCAACGACGAAATGCCACGTCCCTGACCAGCAGTGTCCATCCGGTAGGCATACTGCGCCAAGGCCATGCCGGTCGCGTTGTCAAACTTCACAATGCGTGAATAAACGCCGTTTCCACCGCCTTCGTCCAGCATGGCACTTTGCAGCATGGCATAAGCGTATTTGCCGTCAGGGCTAATAGCCAAGCCTTCAAAACCACGGTTGGTGCGCTTGCCGGCTGTGTTGCCAGCGTCAGATGCGTAGTTGGCCGTACCGCTTGTCGCGTTGCGCGGTACCAAGTTGGCTGGCGTGGTGAAGCGGCGCAGCAAATTGCCGTTGCGGTCAAACTCCAGTAGCGACGGGCCGTATTCGTCAGACACCAGCAAATTGCCGGTTTTAGGGTGAATCACCACGCCTTCTGGATCCAGCGCGCGGCCCAAATTGTTGGTCGGGTTGGGCGCCAGGCCGTTGAAGCTGCCTCCGGGCACGGCAGTCGTTCCTGGATCACGGAACTTGATGGTCTGGGCGACCTGAAAATTGGAAATTGCACCGTTGGACGCAATGTCGAGGGTGAAGCGCTGGACGCGGGTTTCGTAGTTCAACAATCCGCCTCCCGGGCCGCGATCAGACAGGCCCCACCATTCATTGCGGTTGGCGTCGTAATACAAATCCGAAATGTAACCAAGCCGCCGCTCGGCGGACGTGCCCTGCGACAGATCTGTGGCTCCACCATTGAGGGTGATGCCGTTCACATAGGTTGAAGCCGTCAACACGTCGGCATGGGCTGTCAGGCCGATGAATGATGCCAAAACGGCAACGGCAGGGATGGTTTTAAAAATCAGACGCATGGTGGGCTCAATGGGATGTTCGTTAGGACCATTGATGCTAGGCAGCCTATGTGTCAGTCGCATGACATGGCCTTCGACAGGGGCGCCTGTCGGCTGAGACCGAAACCGACAATACAGAATCCGCTGTTTGTTGAGTCGGGTGGTGCGGCTCTTCAAGAGAGAGCCGCCAGCAGCGCGCTCACCGTGTGTTGGTGGGTGGCCACAACATTTCTGAAACCACGCGGGTTTTACCAATGGGGGCCGTAGCCTGTGCCTTGCGTACTGCAGCGATGTCTTCTACGCTGGGATATTGCCCGCTTAGCCAGTAGTCAAACACGCGCCGGGCGATAGGTGCCGCATTTTGCGAGCCAAAACCGGCGTTTTCCACAATGATCGCCAGCGCTATACGTGGCGATTCCAGGGGAGCAAAGGCGCTGAACAACGCGTGGTCGCGGTTGCGCTCGGCAACTTTGTTGACATCGTATTTTTCGTTCGCCTTGATCGCCACCACCTGCGCCGTGCCGGTTTTGCCGCCGCTGGTGTAGGGCGCGCCCTTGAAGCTTGAAGCCGACGTTCCTTCAATATTCACGCCCGCCATGGCCTGGCGGATCACCGCAATATTGGCTGGTTTGGCGACCACTTCGCCCACGGTTTCATGCACTGTGGTGCTGGCCGGGGCCTTGGTGACCACGTCGGTCACTTGCTTCACCAAGTGCGGTTTCATCTTCACACCATCATTGGCCAACGTGGCCGTAGCCGATGCCAGTTGCAGCATGGTGAAGTGGTTGTAGCCCTGACCAATGCCCAGGGAGATGGTCTCGCCCGCGTACCACTTTTGCTGCTCCGGCTTCTTGTAGGCGCGGCGTTTCCAGGCGGTAGAAGGCAGCAAACCGCGCACTTCGCCAAAGATATCGATGCCGGTCAGTTCACCAAAGCCGAATTTGGAGAGCCCCGCGTGAATGCCGTCCACCCCCATGTCATTGGCCAGAATGTAATAGTAGGTGTCGCAGCTTTGCACAATCGATTTGTACATGTTCACGCTGCCGTGGCCGCCTTCCTTGTCGTCGCGAAAGCGGTGGTTGCCAAACATGTAAAAGCCCGGGTCGATGATGCTTTGTTCAGGCGTGCGTTTGCCGGACTCCAAAGCCGCCAGGGCCATGAAGGGTTTATAGGTCGAGCCGGGTGGGTAGGTGCCGCGCAGGGCGCGGTTCAGCATCGGTTTGTCCAGCGATTCGTTCAGGCCTTGCCAGCTTTCGCTGTCGATGCCTTCCACAAACAGATTCGGGTCAAACGTCGGTTTGCTGACAAAGGCCAGCACTTCGCCGGTTTTGGGGTCAATCGCCACCAGCGCACCGCGGCGGTCACCAAACAGGTCTTCCACCAATTTTTGCAGCTTGATGTCGATTGAAAGGGTGACCGAGTTGCCCGGAGTTGAAGGGCTGCTGGAGAGTTTGCGCACGGCCCGCCCCCCGGCCGAGGTTTCAACTGAATCTACGCCCGTGATGCCGTGCAGTTGGGCTTCAAAACTTTGCTCAACCCCGAGTTTGCCGATGTATTCAGTCCCTTTGTAATTGGCCTGGTCTTCATCAGACCAGTCCTCCATGGCCTTCTTTTCTGTCTGGTTGACGCGGCCAATGTAACCAATCACATGGCTGGCCAGTTCGCCGTACGGGTAGCTGCGGAACAGCCGAGCCTTGATTTCCACGCCGGGGAAACGAAACCGCTGGGCGGCAAATTTGGCCACTTCTTCATCGCTCAAGCGGGTGCGAATCGGCAGTGATTCAAAACTCTTGGATTCTTCTTGCAGCTTCTTGAAGCGTTTGCGGTCGCGCGGGGAGATCTCCAGCACGCTGGTCAGCGCTTCAATGGTTTGTTCCACGCTGGCCACACGTGCCGGCGTGATCTCCAGCGTGTAGGCAGAATAATTAGTGGCCAGAACAATCCCATTGCGATCCAGAATGAGCCCCCGATTGGGCACCACCGGCACCACCGCCGTACGATTGTTCTCAGCCTGCTCCTTCAAGTCCTCATGCCGAATGATTTGCAAATACGAAAGGCGCAGTGCCAGCAGCAGCAAACAAACCAGGACGGCAATCGTCGCCACAAAGATCCGTGCCCTGAAACGCGCCAGGTCAGCCTCGACGTTGCGCAGTTCAGTCATGTTGCAAAATCGTCGGAGAGCAAAACGCAATTCCCCGCCGGGCCGCCCCAAGGGGAATTAGCCCCCCCCGGGGGGGCAGCGACCCGTGAAACGGCGGAGCGTGGGGGCCATTTCATAGTGGCCTGTTCGCATCAGGATCTGGTGCGCGGCGCTGTGGCACCAACAGCAAAATGCTGACCAGGGGCCACAACAAGGCTTCGACGAACGGTGCGGCCAGCATTGACAACCCCGGAAACTGACCGCCCGCGAGCAAACGCACCAGCAACTCAATGGCATGGGCGGCCATGAACAGCGGCAGCACCTGCAAGGCTTGTGAAGGCACACTGAACCACAACAGACGCCGGTGAATGGCGATGGCCAGAAAACTCAGAACGGTGTAGGCCAATGCGTGTTGTCCCAGCAGCGAACTGGCGTGCACGTCCATCGCCAGACCAAAGAAAAACGCAGCCCCCATGCCCACACGCCGGGGTTGGTGCACGCTCCAAAAAACCAGCACGCAGGCCAGTACATCAGGCACCCAGGCAGAACGCCCCCACAGGCCCATGTTTTGCGCCATGTTGAGTGCCAAAGCAGCCAGCAAACTGCTCCAGATAAACAGCGGGTTGGCCGGCAACAGCAGTTGCTGCCCTTCGCGCATGTTCATGGTTGGCCCCTGCGTGCCGCGCGCTTTTTCGTATCCGTCATTTCTTTACCCCTTTTCGCGCAGTGGGGGCGGGCGCGTCTTCCAGCGGGCGCGGGGGTATTTGCGCACTAACCGGGTTGAGCACCAAGACGTGCTGGGTTCCGGCCACGCCCGCGCTGGGCAGGCAGATGATGCGGGCAAAAGCACTGTCGGCCCGGCGTTCTACTTTGTCGACCTTGGCCACTGAAAGGCCGGGTGGGTAGACACCATCGACGCCGCTGGTCGTCAACAAGTCGCCGACCTGCACGTCGGCATTGGCCGCGACAAATCGCAGCTCCAGGTTGCCCGATGCTGCGTCGCCGAACGCGATGCCGCGTATGCCTGTGCGGGTGTTGAGTACCGGGATCGCCTGGTCGCGGTCCGAGATCAGGGTAACTTCGCTCAGGCCCGCATAAACCCGCGTGACCTGACCCACCACACCCTGCTCATCCAGCACCGGTGACCCCAAGGCCACGGCATTGGCCAGGCCAATGTCGATCACGACCTTGCGGGTGTAAGGGTCTGCCGCGTCATACAAAACCTGGGCAGCCTGGCCGCGCGGGTTGAGCCGGTCTCGCAGTGCGAGCAAGTTTCTGAGCCGGGTGTTTTCAAGGACCAGGGTGTCCACTTGGTTGGCCCGTTGCGCCAACCGGGCCATTTGTTGGCGCGCCAGTTGCTCGGCCGTTTGCGCAGTTTGCAACGATTGAAAATAATCGCCGCCACCGCGTACCGCCAAAACAGGCTGCAACACAGCCCACTGAACCGGGCGCAGGGCAGTTGCCATTGCCAGGCGCAGGGGTTGGGTGATTTTGAACCGGAGGTCGGCCGCCATCAGGAACAGCGCCAAGGCACCCAGCACGACCAGTTTGGAGAGCGCCGAAGGCCCTTGCCGGAAAAAAGCAGGTGGGCTGCGATCCAGTGTGCCGAGTGGCATGGCCGTGCGTTAACGGGGCGATGAAAACGCGCGCGTCACTCCGACGTGAAGATCGACCCCATACGCTCCATACGTTCCAACGCAATGCCGCAGCCTCGCACCACGCAGGTCAGTGGGTCTTCAGCCACCAGCACCGGCAGCCCGGTTTCTTCGGCCAGCAGGCGGTCCAGGTCACGCAACAGGGCACCGCCGCCGGTGAGCATCATGCCGCGATCGGCAATGTCGGCACCCAATTCGGGCGGCGTTTGTTCCAATGCGTTTTTCACGGCAGAAACAATGTTGTTCAGCGGGTCGGTCAAGGCTTCCAGAATTTCGTTAGACGAAATGGTGAAGCTGCGTGGCACGCCTTCAGACAGGTTACGCCCGCGTACTTCCATCTCTTTCACTTCGCTGCCAGGGAAAGCCGACCCGATGCTCTTTTTGATGGCTTCTGCCGTGGGCTCGCCAATCAGCATGCCGTAGTTGCGGCGGATGTAGTTGATGATGGCTTCGTCGAACTTGTCGCCGCCGACCCGCACGCTGCCCTTGTAAACCATGCCACCCAGCGAGATAACGCCGACTTCTGTGGTGCCGCCTCCAATATCGACCACCATCGAACCACTGGCTTCCGAAACTGGCAAACCCGCACCAATGGCGGCTGCCATAGGCTCTTCGATCAAATAAACGTCACTCGCGCCCGCGCCCAGCGCCGATTCGCGGATGGCGCGGCGCTCCACCTGGGTGGAACCGCAGGGCACACAAATGATGATGCGCGGGCTGGGCTTGAAGATGCCGCGCGGATGCACCATTTTGATGAATTGCTTGAGCATTTGCTCGGTAACGGTGAAATCGGCAATAACGCCGTCTTTCATCGGACGGATCGCTTCAATATTGCCGGGCACCTTGCCCAACATGGCTTTGGCCTCTTTGCCGACCGCCTGAATAATTTTTTTGCCCTGGGGGCCACCTTCATGGCGAATGGCAACAACGGATGGTTCGTCCAGCACAATGCCTTTGTCACGAACGAAAATCAGGGTGTTGGCCGTGCCAAGGTCGATCGCCAGGTCAGTGGAGAAATACCGGCGGAATGCGCTAAACATTAAAAATCCTCTCAGGCATGGCGGCAACTTCGCGCCAACATCGCCAATATGACCATCACAGAAAAACAGCTTGTACGAAGCGATTTCAGGCTTGGCGGCAGTGCCACCGCAGCCTTGGCTTCAAAGGTTGGATAATACTCCATCCCCTGTGGACAACCCGGCCTTTTCGGGCAGGTTGACACTCTAATCTTCGTCATTTACACCCGGTTTCACCGCTTTCACCGCCCATGTCCCTGACATCTGCTGACATCTCACGAATCGCCACGCTGGCCAGGCTCGAGCTTGAGCCTGAAGAAAGCCGGATTTTGCACGGGCAAATCAACGGGTTTTTTGAAATTGTTGAAAAAATGCGCGCAGTTGACACCACTGGCGTTGAGCCGCTGGCACACCCGGTCGCGGCCATTCAAGACATTGCCCTGCGCCTGCGGGACGACCGGGTGAGTGAAACCAACCAGCGTGAAGCCAACCAGCGCAGCGCGCCCGCCGTTGAAAACGGCCTGTTTTTGGTGCCCAAGGTGATCGAATGAGTGCCGCCAGAAACCCTGAGTTGCATGACATGGGCGTCGTCCAGCTTGCCGCGTCATTGAGAAAACGTGAGGTCTCCGCCGTCGAAGTGGCCCGCCACTTCCTGGCGCGGGCAGAAAAACACCAGTCATTGGGCGCATTTGTTGCAGTCGATGCCGATGCAACGCTGCTTCAGGCAACAGCAGCCGATGAACGACTGGCCAATGGAAGTGGTGGCGGGCTCGAAGGCGTGCCTATCGCGCACAAAGACATTTTTGTGACCCGCGACTTTGTGTCGACGGCGGGTTCGAAAATGCTGAAGGGGTACCGTTCGCCGTTTGATGCAACGGTGGTGGCAAAACTCGCCTCGGCGGGTGTTGTCAATTTGGGCAAGCTCAGTTGTGACGAATTTGCCATGGGCTCCAGCAATGAAAATGTGGCTGTGGCAGCGTTTGGTTTCGAGGCCCCCACGCCGGTGAAGAACCCGTGGGACATCACCCGCATACCGGGTGGGTCGTCGGGAGGCAGCGCGGCGGCGGTGGCAGCGCGGCTGGCCCCAGCGGCCACGGGCACCGACACCGGGGGCTCAATCCGCCAACCGGCATCGTTTTGTGGCATTACCGGCATCAAACCAACCTATGGCCGCGCTTCGCGTTACGGCATGGTGGCATTTGCCTCCAGCCTTGATCAGGCAGGACCAATGGCCCGAAGCTCCGAAGACTGCGCCCTTTTGCTCACAGCCATGTGCGGTCCGGATCTGGATCGTGATTCCACCTCGCTGGACGTACCCGCAGAGAATTATTCGCGTCAATTGAATGATTCCATTGAAGGTCTGCGCATTGGCATTCCAGCTGAATTTTTTGGCGAAGGGCTGTCGCCCGACGTGCGCAGCGCGGTCGATGCCGCCTTGAATGAGTACGAAAAACTCGGTGCCAAGTTGGTGCCGGTTTCATTGCCACGTACAGACCTGTCGATCCCGGTGTACTACATCATTGCGCCGGCTGAAGCGTCGAGCAACCTGAGCCGTTTTGACGGCGTGAAGTTTGGCCACCGTGCGCCGCATTTCACCGATTTGGCCGACATGTACCGCAAGACGCGGGCCCAAGGTTTTGGTGACGAGGTCAAGCGGCGCATCATGATCGGCACCTACGTGCTGAGCCACGGTTATTACGATGCCTATTATTTGCAGGCGCAGAAAATCCGCCGCATGATCGCCGACGATTTTCAGGAGGCGTTTAAACGATGCGACGTGATTGCCGGGCCTGTGGCCCCCACCATCGCCTGGAAAATCGGCGAAAAATCGGATCCGGTAGCCAACTACCTGGCTGACATTTTTACCTTGCCCGCTTCGCTGGCTGGCCTGCCCGCCATGAGCTTTCCGGCCGGGCTAGGTGCGGGCGGTATGCCAGTCGGGCTCCAATTGATTGGCAACTACTTGCAGGAATCCCGCCTGCTCAATGCAGCGCACCGGTTTCAGCTAGCCACCGATTGGCACACTCTCCAGCCAGGGGGCGCGTCATGAGGGGCCCACTCATTCAAGGTTACGAAGTCGTGATCGGCTTCGAAACCCACGCCCAGCTTTCGACACAAAGCAAGATTTTCAGCCGGGCATCGACTGCTTTTGGTGCTGAGCCCAATACCCAGGCTTGTGCGGTCGATTTGGCCTTGCCGGGCACCTTGCCGGTGATGAACAAAGGCGCGGTTGAACGCGCCATCCAGTTTGGTCTGGCGATTGGGGCACACATTGCGCCACGCAGCATCTTTGCCCGCAAAAACTATTTTTACCCCGATTTGCCCAAGGGTTACCAGATCAGCCAGTTTGAAATTCCGGTGGTGCAGGGTGGCCAGGTGGAGTTTTACCTGGAGGGGGAAAAAATGTCGGTGCGGCTGGTGCGCGCGCATCTGGAAGAAGATGCTGGCAAATCACTGCATGAGGATTTTGTCGGTCAGACCGGGGTGGACTTGAACCGGGCGGGCACGCCGCTGCTGGAAATCGTCACCGAGCCCGACATGCGCTCCAGCGCCGAAGCGGTGGCTTACGCGAAAGAACTGCACAAACTCGTGACCTGGATTGGTATTTGCGATGGCAACATGCAAGAAGGAAGTTTTCGCTGTGATGCCAACGTGTCGGTGCGCAAGCCAGGCGGCGAATTAGGCACGCGCCGCGAGATCAAGAACCTGAACAGCTTCAAGTTCATGCAGCAGGCGATTGATTACGAGGTGCGCTGGCAGATTGAGCAGATTGAAGACGGCCACGCGATCCAGCAAGCCACGGTGCTGTTCAACCCGGACACCGGCGAGACGCGGGCCATGCGCACCAAGGAAGATGCGGCGGATTACCGCTATTTCCCCGACCCGGATTTGCCGCCGCTGGTGATTGCGCCGGAGTGGGTAGACCAAGTTCGATCCGAGATGACTGAGTTGCCGCGTGTGATGGCGGCGCGGTTTGTAGCGGACTATGGGTTGTCGGAATATGACGCGACGGCATTAACTGGCAATCGATCGATAGCGCGATATTTTGAGTCGGCATCCGCGACGAGTGGCTATCCGAAGCTTGCGGCCAACTGGATTCTTGGTGAGGTCTCTGCACTGATGAACCGGCTCGACGTATCCGTTGAGGATGTCGAAATTCCTGTGCCTACTGCGTTGGGTGAGTTGATCAAGAAAATTGCAGCAGGTCGATTGTCAGGAAACAACGCCAAAGTCGCGTTCCAGGAGCTTTGTAAACGGTTGCATCGTGACATCGATGATCTTGCGGCGTTTATCGATCAAATTATTGTTGATCGTGATCTCGAACAAATGTCCGATACAGGCGCCCTCGAAAAAATCGTCGACGAAGTCCTCGCTGCCAACCCCAAAAACGTTGCCGAATACAAAGCTGGCAACAGCAAGGCGCTCAATGCGCTGGTGGGTCAGATCATGAAGGGCAGCAAGGGCAAGGCGAATCCGCAACAGGTCAATGACGTGCTGCGCAGCAAACTGGGCTGATTAACCAGGGCGGCTCAGTTTTTTGCAGCCGGTTTGGTCGGTGTTTGTGCCGCCACCGGCGCCCGCAGCTTCCACAGCTGCGATAACCGTACCAGCTCTTCGTCAAATCGCGCGTTCACGCGAGCGATTTCACCTTCTTGGTCGGCGATAAAACGCATTTGCACGGCCTGGCTTTGCACGTTTTCATCGACCTGGCGTTTTAATGCAGCGGGCGCCTTGGACGGGTCTTTTTTGTAGAACTCCATCTCGGCATCGATGCTGACGCGTTGTTTCTTGAGCTCATTGACGCGGTTGAAGGCGGCCGTCTTCACCACGCTGATTTGCTTCAGCGCTTCGGCGCGTTCGTTGTCGTGCACTACCTTGCTGGGATAACGCACCAACAGCGCGCGGTCGCGGCGTTTGTCTTCGTCTTTGCGGGCTTGTTCTTCCAGGGCTTCGCGCTGCTTCTCTTCCAGGGCGGCCCGCTCCTGGGCGGTGAGCGTGGGGCCAACCTGGGCCCGAACCGTACCACTGGGGTTGAGTACTTTTTGCTCGCGGTCTACACAGTCAGGAATCGGACGATCAGAGGTCAGTTTGCGGCCGTTTTTGTCGACACAGGTGAAGAAGCCGCTTTAGCCGCCGGCCTGTGCCCAGGCCAGGCCCGGAATTCCCAGCGCCAGCGTCACGCTCAAGGTGATCAGGGCAACTCGGGCAAATCGGTCATTCATGGTTTTTCAACGACTCCGTATTGTTGGCGATATGCCACTACCCGCGCCAGGTCGGCGTTCAGGGCATGGCTTGTTTGTTGGGCCAGATAGTGCATCAAATCATCCAGCTTCGCAATCGCACAAACCTGCAAGCCCAGTTGTCCACGAACGAATTGCACCGCGCTGTGGTTGACATCCACACCATTTTCAACCGCTTTTTCCTGCCGATCCAGCGCAATGGCCACGGCGTGCGGTGTGGCCCCGGCAGCGCGAATGATGGCGATGGATTCCTTGGCGGCCGTGCCGGCCGACATCACATCGTCAACGATCAGGACGCGGCCTTTCAGCGGCGCGCCGACCAGCGAGCCGCCCTCGCCGTGGTCTTTGGCTTCTTTGCGGTTGTAAGCGAAGGGCGTGGGGCGGCCGCGCCGGGCCAGTTCCACCGCCAGTGTTGCCCCCAGCGGGATGCCCTTGTAGGCGGGTCCAAACACCATGTCGAATTCAATCCTGCTTTGCAAAATACGGTCGGCGTAGTAGCTGGCCAGGCGGCCCAGTTTGAGGCCATCGTCAAACAGCCCGGCGTTGAAAAAATACGGGCTCATGCGCCCGGCCTTGGTTTTGAATTCACCAAAGCGCAGCACGCCGCATTCAATCGAGAATTGCACGAAGGCCTGCGCTAAAGTATCCGGTTTCGTCACTGAGTTCGGGTTCACCATCCGTGTGTCCTTGTCTTCTTTTTTCTCTTGGAGAGACCATCGTGTTCAAACTGACCAGCCTGAATCTCAACGGCATTCGCAGTGCCACCAGCAAAGGGCTGGAAGCCTGGCTTGACCAACATCGGCCCGATTGTATTTGCGT
>JANOVW010000058.1:0-10944 GCA_031417575.1 Rhodoferax sp.
GCGACCTTCGCGGGCCAGCTGGGAGAAGATGGAGGCCATACCGGCTCGGTACATCTTCTTGTTGATCTTGTGGCTGAAGTTTTCGTCGGGCATGTTCGGGAAAATCCGGCCACCGCCACGCCACAGGGGCGAAGAGGTCATACCGGCACGGGCACGGCCCGTTCCCTTTTGCTTGAACGGCTTTTTGGTGGAATGCTTGACCTGTTCGCGGTCTTTTTGGGCACGGGTGCCCTGACGCGCATTGGCCTGAAAAGCCACCACAACCTGGTGCACCAGGTCTTCGTTGTATTCGCGACCAAACACGGTTTCTGGCACGTCGTATTTCGACGTTGCCTGGCCTTGATCATTCAGGAGTTCGATTTGCATCAGTTGGCTCCTTGAGTTGCAACGGCAGCCTTGGCCTTGATGGCGTGGCGCACCGTGACAAAACCACCCGGCGCGCCAGGAACGGCGCCGCGGATCATCAACAACTGACGGGCTTCGTCAATGCGGATGACATCGAGGTTTTGCGTGGTTTTGGTGACGTCACCCAAGTGACCGGTCATGCGTTTGCCTGGGAACACACGCCCCGGGTCTTGCGCCATGCCGATCGAGCCGGGAACGTTGTGTGAACGGCTGTTACCGTGCGACGCACGTTGCGAGCTCATTTTGTGACGCTTGATGGTGCCGGCAAAGCCCTTACCAATGGACGTACCTTGCACGTCGACCTTTTGGCCCACGGCAAACACGGAACCGGCGGCCACCACGGCACCGGCTGCATAGGCAGCAGCGGCTTCGGGGGTGATGCGGAATTCCTGGATGATTTCACCGGCTTCGACACCTGCCTTGGCGAGGTGACCTGCGGCAGGCTTGCTGACGCGAGACGCCTTTTTGGCGCCGAATGTGACCTGCAAGGCCACATAGCCGTCGTTCTCCTGGGTTTTAACCTGGGTCACGCGGTTGTTTGAAACGTCGACTACCGTGACAGGGATCGCATCCCCCTCATCGGTAAACAGGCGCATCATGCCAACCTTGCGTCCCAGCAACCCCAATCGATTGCTTTGACTCATTGTTTTCTTTCGTAACTTCCACCGCGCCGACTTCAATTGGCCAACGCGTCCCTACCCAGGGCTACATGTGAAAGACAGTTAATAAACCCCCGCCCTATTTGGACAGAGCCCGAGAGTATAACCCGGTTTCAACAAGTTGGCAACTTCCGCCCCAACTCATACAAAGCCGAGCCGCCACCGTGGTCTTTCACCGGTTTGACATTGGGGTTGCCTTGCAACAGGTCAACGTTGTCGATCAGCAAGCTATCGGGCGACTCGGCGCGCGCCGCCTTGATAAGGCTGGCCGCACGGGAGAGGCCATACTGATCGGTTACTTTGTCTTGGTAGTAGTCGTAACCCAATAGGCTCATATGCAGGTCGGTGGCTTCCAGTCGGCGAAACTGAAGTTCCGCTGACTGGACTGCGCTGGCAGAGGCCCGTAGAAGAAGCAGGAGCGCGAGGACAGGCTAGGCGACAAGGGGAAGTGATGTCGCGGGCAGATTTCATGCGCGCATGGTCGCGTAAAAAGGCGAAAATGATAGGCAGTCGGAGCTATACATTCTGACAAATTAGCCTGAAACGTCTTATTTATTTTTAATTTTATGAAATTAATTTATAAATTATGATGTTTTTTACTATTTAATTTATAACTAAATGTGCAGTTATTACGGGAACAAAATAAGTTTTTAATAAATGAAAATTTATTTGTTAATTATTTTATCTACTTTCTCAACAACCTAACCTGCCAGGCTCCCGCATGAGCCCGTCAAGCCAGCCGCTTACCCGAAGCCTGGTCATTGCGCCGCAATGGATTGGCGATGCGGTGATGACGGAACCCCTGATGCGTCGCCTGCAGGCACGAGGCGAGCGGCTCACCGTGGGAGCCTTGCCGTGGGTGGCACCGGTATACCGGGCTATGCCTCAGGTGGCCGAGGTGATCGAGTTCCCGTTTGCCCATGGGGGCTTGCACTTTCGGGCGCGGCGCAAACTGGCGCGGGCCCTGGATGGCCAGTTTGAGGTGGCCTACGTGCTGCCCAACTCCCTCAAAAGCGCCCTGCTGCCGTTGCTGGCAGGCATACCCAAGCGGGTCGGCTATTTGGGCGAAACGCGGGTTGGCCTGCTTACCCACCGCCTGAAAAACCCGCCCAAACACCAACGCCCGCCGATGGTGGCGTTTTATTCCCGCCTGAGCGGGGCTGCCGAAGACGATCTGGCGCTGGACAGGCCCCATTTGCAGCTGAACGCCGATGGGGTTCAGGCCACGTTGGCGCGGTTTGGCTTGCAGCAGGGCCGTTACACGGTGTGTGCGCCGGGGGCGGAATACGGCCCGGCTAAACGCTGGCCAAGCCACCACTTCGCCGCATTGGCAGCCGGCCTGGACGGCCCGGTGCTTTTGCTGGGCAGCGCCAAAGAGGCGGCCGATTGCGAGGCGATTGCCGCCCCTGTCAACGCTTTGCAACCCGGCAAGTGCCTCAACCTGGCTGGCAAAACTGAGTTGCTCGATGCGTTTGCGCTGATATCAGCGGCGCGGCATGTGGTCAGCAACGATTCAGGCCTGATGCACGTGGCGGCGGCATTTGAAGTTCCACAAGTCGCCGTTTTTGGCTCCAGTTCGCCCATCCACACACCACCGTTGAGCCCCAAGGCCCACGTCGTCTGGCTGAAAAACGATACCAGCTACCAGCCGCCGCTGGATTGCTCACCCTGTTTCGAGCGCGAATGCCCGCTGCCGCCGGGCCCCAGCCATTTGCGCTGCCTGGAAGACATCAGCCCGCAAAGGGTGGCCGGGCAGCTGGTTCAGCTGTGAATCAAATCGGGCGGCCCGGCGTTTCCGTCATCTGGTTGATAGCCTGCGCCGCGCTGGGCAGATCGTGAATCAGGCCCACTGCCTCGCCCACCGTGGCGTGGGCACGGGAGAAGTCGGCACTGGCAACACCGGCGTCGTAATCGGCGCGGGCCGCAGCGGGAGCAGCGCGCAGCGCGGGAATGTCGTCTTCAAGCTGCCGATGCAAGGTATTGCGAATGGCCCGGAAATCGTAAGGTGCAGGCCAATTCTTGCGCCGCAGAATGTCGAAAACCGGGCTGCGGGCGGTACCGTCACCGTTGGTGGCAAGGGCCTGGGTTTTGGCCCCTGGCGCAGCGAGCGATTCTTGCGTGGCCCACAGGCGTGAGCCGACCAAAGCGCCATCGGCACCCAACATTTGCACGGCTGCCAAGGTACGCGCATCCGCCACACCACCCGCCGCCAACAACAGAGTTTGTGGCGAATGGGCGGCCAGCCAATCGGCCAGCTCGGGCACAAACGTCAGGGTTGAGCGGCCATTCAGCGCATTCATGCCATGGCCCCCAGCTTCGGCTCCTTGCGCCACGATGATCTGAGCGCCTGCTTCCAGGCATTGCGGCACCTGGGCCATGGTTTGCACCTGGCAGATCAGCCGGGCACCGGCAGCTTCAATCCGCCGGGCATACGGGCGTGGGTCACCAAAAGACACCATCACGGCAGCGGGAGGATGAGGCTGATCGAGCGTCCAATCGAGCGCCGAGGCATCTTCGTCGAGCTTCCACGTGATGAAACCGATGCCGATGCGGGTCACATCAGAACGAGGGGCCGCCAACACACAGGCCAGCGCGTATTCGCGTTGCGTCCAGGCTAACTCGCCATAACCGCCGCCCACGAGGCCCAAAGTACCCGCCTGGGCGCAGGCCGCTGCCAACGCGCCACCGCTGGCCAACGCCATCGGTGCCAGCGCGATCGGCGCACGTAAATCAAACAGGGTTTTGAATCGTTCGGTCATGGGCTGATTTTGCCCAAAAAAAAGCCATCACGCGGATAGGCGGATGGCTTGTGAATGTTCCCGAAGGAACGTCGTTGGAAACCGGGTGGCTTGGCATCTTGCTTGAGCCGCTTGGCGATTGACTGTGACAGCAGTAACCACAGTGTGCCGCGTCGATCCGCGGTTGGCATCCCCCCATTTAGGGAGGGTGCGCGACTGAGTCGCAAAAAGTGACACTTTGAGGCGACTATTTTCGGGCTGTCACTGGCAATGACAGCACTTACCATATCAAAACCATCAAATCGCGCCCACCAACGGCAAGCGGATCTCAAAACAGGCCCCACCCTGGGGCCGGTTGCTGCAAGAAACCGTACCACCGTGCCGTGTGACGATAGATTTCACCAATGCCAGGCCCAAACCAACACCACCATCTTGCTCGGATGACCCGGGCAGCCTGAAAAATCCCTCAAAAATCCGGGTCTGATAGGCCTCGGGCACACCGGGACCTCCGTCACAAACCTGCAAATGCACCCAATCACCTTGGCGACGCAAACGAACCGACACCGCGCCACCGGCATAACGGCGCGCGTTTTCCAGCAAGTTGCGCAAAGCCCTGCGTAGCAGTTTCACGACGCCTTGCACCATCAAGACAGGCGGTGCCGGGTTGGCATCGGCACCATTTCCACTCCCACTCGCATTCCAATCCGGCAGCCCAATATCCAACTCAACTTCAAAGGTGGCGCACTCTTCCGCTGCCAAACCCAACAAATCCACACGTTCAATGGTGCCCAAATCAGTTTCTTTGGCATCGAGCCGACTGGCCAGCAGAATTTCTTCCACCAGCTGATCCAGCTCGGTGATGTTGCGGTTGATCTCACCCACCAGGTCCAACTGGTACTTTTCAGCCGACACAGCGGGTTTCATCAGCTCCAGCCCCATGCGGATTCGGGCCAACGGTGAGCGCAATTCATGTGAGGCATTGGCCAACAACGATTTTTGCGAAACCAGCAGCGCTTTTTGTTCCGCCAACAGTTGCTCAATGCGTTCAGCCGAATGATTGAAGCGTTTGGCCAAAAATGCCACTTCGTCACGGCCGGTTTCGTCGAGTCGGGTCGAAAAATCGCCCGAACCCCAGCGTTCAACACCCGCTTGTGCGGTTTCCAGGCGCTTGGTGAGCCTGCGCACGATGGGGTACGTGCCCAGAGCTACGGCAATGGCCATGGCAACCAGCATCCAGACAAAGTTGAACGGCCAGGGCGCATTGGCCGGTTTGCCACCAGGTCTGCCGGCACCGGGTGGGCCCATTTGCCCCATCGGGCGCGGCGGGCGGGAAAACTGAACGATGACGGCGCTGCCGTCTTTCATCGGCACATGAAACTCAGCCCCCTGCCCTGGCACCAAATTTGGCCTGGCCGAGGCATTACCCAACTCAACACCTTGGCTGTTTCGAATGGTGATTTCACGCACGGGCCGGTTGGCCCGCTCGCGTTCCGCCTCTTGGCTGCCCAGCCACCCCGCCACCAACGTCACCACTGCAATCGTAGCCACCACCGCCAACCAAATGCGCAGGTAAAGGCGTTGAAACAGAGGCGTGCTCATGGGCTTTAGTCTTGCTGGCGCGAGAAAACGTAACCAACGCCACGCACAGTGACGATGCGTTTTGGATTTTTCGGGTCGACTTCGATGGCGGCACGGATGCGACCCATGTGCACATCGATGGAGCGGTCAAACGCTTCAAGCTCGCGGCCCCGAACCGCTTCCATGATCTGGTCACGCGTCAACACGCGCCCGGCACGTTCAGCCAACACCACCAGCAGGTCAAACTGGTGCGAGGTGAGCTCGCACAAAACGCCCGCAACCTGCACGGTGCGGGCGTCACGGTCAATTTCAAGCGAGCCAAATTGCAGTGGGCCGGCGGCCACAGTATTGGCCGGTGCGCCGTGTTCATGGCGCCTGCGCAGCACCGCACGGATACGCGCCAGCAATTCGCGCGGCTCAAACGGCTTGGGCAAATAATCGTCAGCGCCCATTTCCAGGCCAATGACGCGGTCCATGGGATCGCCCTTGGCCGTCAGCATGAGGATGGGCACCCGGGCCGCAGCTGTTCCCAGCGCGCGGATACGGCGGCAAATTTCAAGCCCGTCCAGGTCGGGCAGCATCAAATCCAGGATCACCAGATCGGGCGAGGCTGCGCCTTGCGCCTGCAATTGGGCAAGCCCCGCATAACCCGTCAGGACATGTTGCACCTGGTAGCCGTTTTGACGCAAATAATCACCCACCATCTGCGCCAGGCGGGCGTCGTCTTCAATCATCAATAACTGGTTGGACATGGTGGGTTCAGTCTAACCGTCGGGCCACCTGGCAAGATTCAATCCGCTTGAAGCTGGGGTAAAGATACGTAAATCGCTGTCAGACACTGTTATTCGCTGGTTCCGGCGGAGATCGGGGCCTTTAAATCGGCGGCGTTGCCGGTTGGAGCCACCTTGCTGGCGTAATACCCGGCCAAACCAACCAGCAGCAACACCGGCACGCCCAACCAGGCGGTGGCATGGAAAAAACTGGCATAGCCAAAAGCATCAACAAACTTGCCCGAATACCCCGCCAAAAACTTGGGAAGCAACAGCATCATCGAACTGAACAAGGCGTACTGCGTGGCTGAATAGTTGACATTGGTCAGGCTGGACAAATACGCAATAAAAGCCGCAGAAGCAATGCCACTGGCCAGGTTATCAGCAGAAATCACCAGCATCAGCGCGGTGACATCATGCCCGTGCCCAGCCAACCAGGCAAACAACAGATTACTGGCCGCGCTCAAGGTGGCCCCCAACATCAGGATGCGCATCACGCCGTACCGCATCGACAACACACCGCCGATAAAAGCACCCAGCAGCGTCATGATGACACCGTAAATCTTGGTGACTGCGGCCACTTCGTCTTTGGTGTAACCCATGTCCACATAAAACGGGTTGGCCATGATGCCCATGACGATGTCGCTGATGCGGTAAACGGC
This sequence comes from Rhodoferax sp., assembly GCA_031417575.1. Taxonomy (GTDB): domain Bacteria; phylum Pseudomonadota; class Gammaproteobacteria; order Burkholderiales; family Burkholderiaceae_C; genus JANYCG01. Next base: position 6,813 of record JANOVW010000058.1, read on the forward strand.
AATCAGCGCCAGTATCAGCGCGGCCTGCCAGCGGTACCGGCGGATGAAATCGGCAAATGGCTCGACCAGTGCGCCATGCAGCCAATTGGAAAGGTTTTTGGCAGGCGCAATCGGCCGGGCGGCGGGCTCGCGCGAGAGCAACACCGTTGCCACCCCCACCAGCATGGAAGCGGCCATCACCAGGTAGGCGGTTTGCCATGCGCTGTGCTGATAGTTGATGACGTTGGCCACCTCGGCCCGGGCAGCCAGCCACAACACGCCGGCACCAGCCCAAATCATCGCCAGCCGGTAACCGGTTTGGTAGGCGGCGGCCAACGCGCCTTGCCGTTCCGGACCCGCGGATTCGATGCGAAACGCATCCAGGGCAATGTCTTGCGTGGCAGAACCAATGGCCACCGCCAAAGCACCCCAAACCACAGGCTGCAAGGCCACTTTCGGATCATTGAACGACATCGCGACCAACCCGCCCATGATGGCCAGTTGTGCCAGCAGCAGCCAGCTGCGCCGCCGCCCCAAACTGCGGGTCAGCACCGGTATCGGCAGGCGATCCACCAGCGGGGCCCAAACCCACTTGAAGGCATAGGCCAACCCAACCCAGCTCAGGTAGCCAATGGTGGTGCGGTCAATACCCGCCTCGCGCAGCCAAAAACTCAAAGTACCCAGCACCAGCAGCAACGGTAGCCCGGCCGAAAAACCCAAGGACAGCATTTTCAGCGTGGCTGGTTCGAGGTAAACCCTGAAAGTCTGGGCCCACGTGGGTTTGGCTGGCGCTGGGAATGGGGCCGGTTTTTGAGCCGCCGTGAGGGCGGCCCCAGAACCTTCAGGCGGCGAAGGGTTTGTCATGCAAGAATAATAAGGGAAGCACGGATTTGTTCTTCGCGCAACAGGAACCCAACACATGACATTGATAGGTACCACCCGGTTTAAAGGCGTGTACGCCTCAACCGCCCCAATGAATTCAACCGCCAAACATGTGGCCTATCGGCTCGCCCGCACGTACCTTTGCACCGGGTTGATGGTGGTAGCCCTGAGCGCCTGCGCGCCTCAAACCAGCCCAGCCCGTGATGGTGTGCAGGTGGGCGGCAATTCAGGCTTTACGCAGTTGGTGTCGGCGCAGGAGTTGGAGACCTCTGCCACCCAGCAATATGTGCAAATGATGGGCGAGGCCAACCAGAAACGCGCCTTGCTCCCGGCCAACCACCCCCAGGTGGTGCGCCTTCAGGCCATTGCGGCCAAGATCATCCCGTTTACCGACGAATGGAACCCGCGTGCCAAAACCTGGAAGTGGGAAGTCAACGTTGTCGCATCCGAGCAGCTGAACGCGTTTTGCATGCCCGGCGGCAAAATCGCATTTTTTAGCGGCCTCCTGGATCAGCTGAAGCTCACCGACGATGAGGTCGCGATGATCATGGGCCACGAGGTAGCACATGCCCTTCGCGAACATGCCCGCGAGCGCATGGGCAAAGGCGCAGCAACCAGTATTGGGGTGAACGTGGTGAGCCAGCTGTTTGGCCTGGGCCAGGTGGGCCAAACGCTAACCAGTTATGGCGCTCAGGTGCTAACCCTGCAGTTTGGCCGCGAAGACGAATCCGAGGCTGATTTGGTGGGGATGGAACTGGCCGCCAAAGCCGGGTTCAACCCGCGTGCAGGGGTTACGTTGTGGCAAAAAATGAGTGCGGGCAACCGAGGCGCGCCGCCGGAATTCCTATCGACCCACCCGTCAGGGCAGAGCCGCATTGCCGATATCGAAAAAAACCTGCCTCGCGTATTGCCGTTTTATGAAAAGGCGCGACGCTGAATCACTTATTCGCCTAAATTATATTAATATTTAATAATTTTATACAAAATAATGTATTTATATTAATCTAATTAAATATATTAAACATAGCTATTGATACAATTAATACGTGAATAATTTGCTTTTTTATTAAAAAAAATTTGTATTTATAAATAAATTAATAAACTGTCAGCTCAAGACATCGCGCCCTGCCCCTCAGCTGCGACCCTCTGCGCCATGTCGCAACCCCAACATTCATGCCATCCGTCACAACGCCAAGCGCAGCCCATAGTCGTTGGCAAAACTGGCGCAAGCGTCCACCATGCGCTCTCGCTGGTGCGTCACGTGCCGGGGCGAACTGCAGGCGAAATGCGCATCATCACGGCTGAATTGGTACAAAGCCTCGGCAACGCAGGCTTCATCTTGCGCCGTGGCCGTAGCCACCGGCCTCAGCGCCGGATGGCGCGTGTCTTTTAAATAATTCACCGAACGCGCCAGCCGGTTTGCCGCCGCCTTGGCCGGGTGAATCGCGCGGACCAATGGCCGGTCGGTAACAAACGCCGGAAACAACCGATCCCTGGGTCGATCAATGGTCGCCAGCCAGTCGCGCCATTTGAAATCATTGAAGCGGTGCGCCAAAATGCAAGCCGCCCATGGGATGCCCATGGCATCGGCACAAATGGCGCCGTGCAGCGATTCGGCCATGACGCGTTCGCAATCGCGCAGCCGCGCCACCACTTCGCCAGGTGGCAACCGCGGGTTGATGGCTACCATGCCCGCTTTTGCCGCCACCCGCTCCCAGTCATAACTGTCCCATGTGGCGTAGTGGGGAATCAGGCCAGTTGGGCCTTTTTGGCCTCTTGGGCCTTGGGGGCTGTTTGGGCGGTAGGGTTGTTGCAACTCGCTCCAAAGCAGGGCCGAATCGCCCAAAGCCAATTCTGCAGGCAAACCGAATTCACGGGCTGAATCCGGGCCGCGTACCCAGCGGAAATCCCAATTTGCGTCGGCTTTGGCGGCATGCGCCTCACCAATGCCCGCACCCAAAACCACTTTTTTCAGCTGCTTGGCATGGTGGCCATCCAGAATCGTGCCAATGCCGTAAAAGACCGTGTCTTTGGCCCGGTGCGCCAGGTCCGGAAACAAGCTGGGCCACAGCAGCCGGTTCAGGTCATCGCCGAAGTTGCCACCCTCGATTTGGCAGTATTGAATTCTCATGCCACAAGTGTGGCGGCCCTGTGTTTCCAGTCAAATCAATCATCGTCAAGATGCGGTAAAACTGTCTGACTGTATGTAAAGGGAGTGTAAAGTTCGTAGCGCTTTTCGCCACTTTTTCAAACGCGCCCGCTACGGGCTCTTCACGCCTTCACAGCAACTACGCACCAAACAGACGCAAAATTTTATGGCTGCCAATCGTATTCAATCGTGATTGGCGCGTGGTCCGAGAATTTTTCGGCTTTGTAAATCGCCTCACGCCTCGCAAATTGCGCCAGTGCAGGCGTAGCCAGGTGGTAGTCAAGCCGCCACCCCACATTATTGGCATAGGCCTGCCCGCGCGCGCTCCACCAGGTGTAGGCGGTGTCGGTGGCGGTAGGCTGCAATTGGCGGTACACGTCCACCAGGCCGCCCTGGTTCAGCAATTGGGTCATCCAGGCACGCTCTTCCGGCGTGAAGCCAGAGTTCTTCTGGTTGCTCTTCCAGTTTTTCAAATCAATCTCTTGATGGGCAATGTTGACGTCACCACACAGGACGTACTCACGCTGGCTTTTGAGAGCATTCAAATGCGGGAAAAACTCAGCCAAAAAACGGAACTTGGCCTGCTGGCGCTCGTCCCCCGAGGAGCCACTGGGGAAATAGGTGCTGATGATTGACAGCTTGGTATGGGGTGTGTCAAAGCGCAGCTCCACATAACGCCCTTCGGCATCAAACTCTGACGAGCCATAACCAATGATCACATCGCTGGGTTCGTGACGGGTGTAAATGCCCGCCCCTGAATAACCCCTTTTCTGGGCAAACTGAAAGTGGCCCCGCATCCCGGCAAGGGTTTCAAAGCGGCCCTTGATATCGTCCGCCTGGGCCTTGATTTCCTGCACACAAATACAATCGGGCCGATGCTGGTCAAGCCAGGCTTCGAGCCCTTTGCTGGTAGCACTGCGAATGCCGTTGAGATTCAGGCTGGTCAGTTTAAACACAATGGTCTCTCCAAGACAAAAAAAGACAACGAGGACACACGGATGGTGAACCCGAAACCGGATACTTTAGCGCAGGCCTTTGTGCAATTTGCCATTGAAAGCGGTGTGTTGCGCTTTGGTGAATTCAAAACCAAGGCGGGACGCATGAGCCCTTATTTTTTCAATG
>JANOVW010000059.1:0-29823 GCA_031417575.1 Rhodoferax sp.
TGTTGTGGCAAGGCGAACCAGGCTAGCAGTGTTTCCATCCAGATGGGCATTGGCCGAGTATAGGGACGGCCTTCGCCACACTTTTTGTGGGATATCAAAAGCAAGCCCTGGGCTTGCGGACAAAGACCCTCCCAAAATAGGTGCAACGCGCCAAAAAAAGATTTCAATTGCTGAAATAACCAGCAGTTAAAATCATCGGCTCAGACCCGAACATCCATGCAAATCGGCCCTTATTTCCTGAACAACCACCTGTTTGTTGCCCCTATGGCAGGGGTAACTGACAGGCCTTTTCGCAGCTTGTGCAAAAGCCTGGGGGCCGGGTATGCGGTGAGCGAAATGGTCACATCCCGCAAGGATCTGTGGAAATCACTGAAAACCTCGCGTCGCGCGGATCATGCGGGTGAAGTGGGTCCGATTGCGGTTCAAATTGCCGGAACCGATGCGGCGATGATGGCAGAAGCCGCCGCCTACAACATCGAGCGCGGCGCACAGATCATTGATATCAACATGGGTTGCCCGGCCAAAAAGGTGTGCAACAAATGGGCTGGTTCGGCGTTGATGCAAAACGAAGCGCTGGCGCTGGAGATTGTGGAAGCCGTCGTTCAGGCTTGCGAGCCCCATCGGGTTCCAGTCACCCTGAAAATGCGCACCGGTTGGCGGCAAGACAACAAAAATGCGCCGCGCCTTGCGCTGGCCGCACAAAACGCCGGCATCCAGATGATCACAGTGCATGGGCGCACCCGCGAACAAGGTTATGGCGGCGTGGCAGAACACGACACGGTGGCCGCGATCAAGTCTGCCTTGCGGATTCCGGTGGTGGCCAATGGCGACATCGATTCGCCGCAGAAGGCGTTGGATGTGTTGACTCAAACCGGCGCAGATGCCGTGATGATCGGCCGCGCGGCGCAGGGCAGGCCCTGGATTTTTCGCGAAATTACCCACTTTTTGGCCACTGGCACTGAACTGGCGCCGCCTTTGGTGATGGATGTCAAACGCTTGTCTATCGCGCATTTACACGACCATTACAGCCTGTACGGTGAGTTCCTGGGCGTACGCACCGCCCGCAAACATATCGGCTGGTATGTGGCTGGCCTGCCCGGCGGTGTTGCCTTTCGCGCACAGATGAACCTGATCGATCAATGTGATGAACAAATTGCCGCAGTTGCCTGTTTTTTTGACGAATTGGGCATTAACATGGATCGCCTGCCAGTGAGCCCGACAAATGCTGGCTCCCCAACCCGTACCGAATTCCACCTGAACACCGCGAACCCACACGAGGAGATGAACGCATGAGCAAGAAGAACATTGAAGAAGTCGTCAAAGCCAGCTTAGAGGCTTACTTCAAAGACCTCAAGGGAGAGCGGCCCACCGAGGTGTACGACATGATGCTGGGAATCATTGAAAAACCGATCCTTGAAGTGATCTTGTTGCATGCACGGGGTAACCAATCCAAAGCCTCGCTGTGGATGGGCCTGAACCGCAACACCTTGCGCAAGAAAATGGCCCGTGCCGGTTTGCTGTGAGCGGGGTGTTCGCGCTTTTATCGGTATCAGATAAAACTGGCATTCTCGAATTTGCCCAAGGCCTGCATGGCCTGGGCATCGGTTTGCTTTCCACGGGTGGCACGGCGAAACTTCTGGCCGATAACGGCTTGCCCGTTACTGAAGTGGCAGACCACACTGGTTTTCCCGAAATGCTCGATGGCCGGGTCAAAACCCTGCACCCCACCGTTCATGGCGGTTTGCTGGCCCGGCGTGATGTGCCAGCCCACATGGCGGCGTTGCAACAACACGGCATTACCACCATCGATATCTTGGCCGTCAATCTTTATCCGTTTGAGGCCACCGTTGCAAAGGCCGGTTGTACCCTCGAAGATGCGATTGAAAACATCGACATCGGTGGCCCGGCCATGGTGCGAAGCGCTGCCAAAAACTGGAAAGACGTGGCCGTGCTAACCGATGCTTCGCAATACGCGGGTGTGCTGGCTGAACTGCAATCGGGCGGTGCCGTCAGTCAAAAGACCAAATTTGCCTTGTCGGTGGCGGCATTCAACCGCATCAGCCAATACGATGGGGCCATTTCAGATTACCTCTCGTCGATTGCTGAAACGGGTGAACGCTCATCGTTTGCCGGGCAAGCCAACGGCAGATTTGTCAAACTGCAAGATTTGCGCTATGGCGAGAACCCTCATCAACGAGCGGCTTTTTACCGCGATTTGTATCCTGCTCCGGGTTCACTGGTTACCGCCACGCAATTGCAGGGCAAGGAACTGAGCTACAACAACATTGCCGACGCAGATGCTGCCTGGGAATGCGTGAAGTCTTTCAATGAGTCGGCCTGTGTCATTGTTAAACATGCAAACCCTTGTGGCGTAGCGATCGGTGGCAATGCGTTGGCGGCCTATAACAAGGCCTTTCAAACCGATCCAACCTCTGCCTTTGGTGGAATTATTGCCCTGAACTGCCTGTTGGATGCCCAAGGTGCGCTACAAATTTCAAAGCAATTTGTCGAGGTATTAATCGCCCCGGCATTTACGCCTGAAGCCTTGGAGGTGTTCAAAACCAAGGTGAATGTGCGAATTTTGCAGATTGATTTACCCTCTTCCCACGGTGTGGAGCCGGGCAGACGCGCCCGCATGACACCCTGGGAACGTGGCCAAAACAGCATTGAGGTCAAACAGGTGGGTTCGGGCCTGCTGATGCAAACTGCAGACAACCACGAGTTGGCGGTTTCTGACCTGAAAGTGGTCACACGCCTGCAGCCAACACCCCAACAAGTGCAAGACCTGCTGTTTGCCTGGAAAGTAGCCAAGTTTGTCAAATCCAACGCCATTGTGTTTTGCAAGGACGGCATGACGATGGGCGTGGGTGCGGGGCAGATGAACCGAATTGACTCGGGTCAGATTGCCAGCATCAAGGCGGGGCACGCCAAGTTGTCGCTCGAGGGAAGCGCAGCAGCCAGTGACGCATTTTTTCCGTTTCGGGATGGCCTGGACATGGTGATTGACGCCGGTGCAACCTGCGTCATCCAGCCGGGTGGCAGCATGCGAGACCAAGAGGTGATAGCCGCGGCTGATGAACGCGGCGTGGCGATGGTGTTCACCGGAATCAGGCATTTTCGGCACTGAGTTTGTTCGCGGAGGTTATGGCCGGAGTTTGGACGATGAGTAGCTGAGCCAGGCAAGGCAAGGCAAGGCAAGGCATTTCACAGGCCGCTTTTGTCGGTTCTGTAAGAGCCTGGCCGCCATATCGACAAACTTGGCCGACCGCAACATTCGTCCACATTAATCGTCTACAAGGCCTCGCCACCTTGGGCTGCTGGAGTCCCCCGTGCCAACGTTCTCAAGTCGTTCCGGTTTTTGGTCACGCCAGCGTTCTGGTTTGTCTGCGCTCGGAATGGTTGTTGTTGGCATTTCTGTCGGCGCCGCGGGCGGTTGGGTTGGTACGTTGCAGGCGCAAACCAGGCCACCGGTCAGCGCTGGGGCGAAACCTCAGGCTGTGCCAACGGCACCCTTGGTTCCCATCACCACTTTTTTGGCAATGTTGGAGCCCAATACCCGACTGTCCGAAGACTCATTCGCCAAAGTAGTGGCGGGCTGGCGCGATGGTTATGCCCCGATGTTGCTGGAAATGCTGGGGTTGATGGCCAGCTCTTACACCGAGTCTTTGGTGATTGAGCATTTAGTGGCAATTTCTGGCGTTCAGATACGCGATGCCAACCTCATCTATGCCTGGGTTTGGGCCCAAAAACCGGTGCCCCATCCTGACTATGCGGAATTCAAGGCCCGGCTTTATGAGTCCATCGACCCCCGTTTCCGTGATTATTTTGGAAACCGACCGAAAACCACGATCCGCCTGGATGAGGTGCGCTGGGGCGGCGTACGCCGGGATGGCATTCCGCCGCTGAAAAATCCGGCCATGATCTCTGCGCAGGCGGCCACCTACCTGGCTGATACTGACATCGTTTTCGGCGTTGCCCTGCCTCATGCCAAAGGCACGGCCAGCGTTATCGCCGACGGCAAAGTCGGCCCAACTGGCGACGAACGCCTGGATATCCGGGCTTACCCCAAACGCATTTTGGCGTGGCATGAGATGTTCAAGGATCGCGTCGCCGGGCGGGCAGTAAACGGGGTGTATTGCACCCTGTGCGGCGCCATGATTTTGTACGACACCACCGTGGCTGGTGTGCCATACGAATTGGGCACCAGTGGTTTTTTGTACCGCTCGAACAAGCTGATGTACGACCATGCCACTCAATCGCTGTGGTCTACCTTTGACGGCAAACCTGTGGTCGGCCCACTGGTCGGGAAAAGTATTGTTTTGCCCACCCTGTATGTCGTGACAACGACCTGGGGCGAATGGAAAAAGCGGCACCCAACCACCACCGTTTTATCGCCCGAAACCGGCCATGAGCGCGACTATGGCGAAGGCGCCGCCTACCGCGACTATTTCGCCACCGATCGCCTGATGTTTGGCATACCCAAGCCAGATACGCGTTTAAGCAACAAAGCCGAAGTGCTGGCATTACGCGGCTCGCGCCCGGGCGACGAATTGTCGATTTCAGTCGACTTTTTGATGCGCCATCCAGTACACCATGCGCAATTGGGCACTCGCAGGGTGGTGGTGTTCACCGATACGAGTGGTGCCAATCGGGTGTTTGACAGCGCATCCACCAAGTTTGTGAGCTACGACCGTCAAAACAGCGCACAAGACACTCAGGGTCGACATTGGACGGTGGGGGAAGACCAGCTGGTTGGCCCCAATGGTCTGACTTTAAAAAGGGCCAGTGCGCACCGGGCATTTTGGTTCGGCTGGCACTCAGCACATCCCGATACGCGCTTGATAAAGTGAAAATCACTCCATTTATTTAATTTCAAATTATTTTAAAGATAAATAACGGGAATTGTTCACGTAAAAATTGCACAATTAGATATATTATATATAGCAATTTTGCTTTATATTTATACTTTAAAATTAAACTTTATATTAACTAAAATTGATTTATAAAGCTATTTTTTCTGCGCTTTAATGCTACTTGCACAGGCACTGCAAACTGTAAGCCCTGATGCCAAATCGCCTGGTTCAAACCGCAACTTTTTAACGCCAGCGGCCATGCCCATGTCCGTGGCTGCGGTGGTTGTAGCCCCAGCCAAAACCAATACCGCGATAGAGCAAGATAGGCGCAGCGATGGCCGCTGCAATGACAACCGGGTTAACCTGCTGCGTCACCACATAGGGCGGAGGAACCGGCTGGATGTACTCAACCCCGCCGGTCACCTGCGGTGCCTGCTGAATCACCGGGGGCACGGGTTCAGGTTGCTGTAAAACCGCCGTCGGCTGTTGGTATGGGGGTTGCTGATAAACCGGCTGTGATGGCGCTGCAATTGGCGTGATTTGCAGACGCAATGTAGGTCCCGGGTCTTGCGGCATTTGCACCGAGTACTGCTTGCCACCATACTCGTACACCACGTTGTAGGCGGTGGTGCGGGTTTCATAGAAGGTTTGGGTGGTGCAGGTTTGCACATTTTGGGTTTGGGTTTGGCCCGGCCCTTCGATTTTGTCGCCCAACATGGCACCACCAATCACACCAATCAAGGTGGCTATGGCACGGCCGTCGCCACCACCGATGTTGCTGCCAATGGCACCGCCCGCCACGGCACCCATGATGCCGCCCGCACCCGATTTTTGGCTTTGCACCTGAACTTGTTGCTGGGAACAGACCTGGCGTGGCACCGCCACTTGGGTCAGCACCGGGGTGGTGGAAACCACGCGGGCCGTTTCTTGTTGCGCAAAAACCGAGTTTGTACCGCCAGCCATCACAACGGCTAAAGCGCAAAATGTTGTATTTTTCATGAAAACTCCTTGGGAACGACGATCGTCAAATGCCTTAACGCCAGTCTAAGGGAAATGGTTGTCAGTTGCAATGAAGGCCGAGTAAAGCTTGCGTTACAAAACAGCCGGTGGGCTTTACAAAGTCACGAAACACTCGGCGGCGGCAGCCACCGTTGCCGCAATATCGGCATCGGTGTGGGCTGCACTGACGAAACCGGCCTCATACAAGGCAGGCGCTATGTACACGCCACGCGCCAACAAGCCGTGAAACAGCTGGTTGAATCGCGGGCTATCAGTGGTCATCACCTTGGCGTAATTTTGCGGCAAGCCGTCCATCAAAAAGAAACCAAACATTCCACCTTCGCTATCGCCGCAAAACGGCACACCGGCTTGCTGGGCTGCCGCTGTCAATCCCGTCACCAAGGCGCGGGTTTTACGGCTTAGTTCATCAAAAAACCCCGGCTGTGAAATGAGTTTCAGCGTTGCCAGCCCGCACGCCGTGGCGACCGGATTGCCCGACAGCGTACCCGCTTGGTAAACCGCGCCCAGTGGGGCAAGATGCTGCATAACCGCACGTTTGGCGCCAAAAGCGGCCAGTGGCATGCCACCACCAATGACTTTGCCCAAAACGGTCATATCGGGTTCAAACCCCGGAATGGCGCGGGCGTAAACCGCCTGCGCCCCCCCCAACGCCACCCTGCAGCCCGTCATCACCTCGTCAAACACCAACAAGGCACCTGATTGGCTGCACAACTCGCGACAACGCTTCATGAAGGGAACACTGGCCCGCACAAAATTCATGTTGCCGGCAATTGGCTCGATCATCAGGCAGGCGACTTCGGGCCCATGCAACGTGAAGGCTTCTTCCAGCTGTTCGATGTTGTTGTATTCCAGTACCAACGTATGGGCAACCACCTCGGGTGGCACCCCGGCGCTGGTTGGGTTGCCAAACGTTGCCAGGCCCGAGCCGGCTTTGACCAGCAGCGCATCAGCGTGGCCGTGATAACAACCCTCGAACTTGATCAGCTTGCTGCGCCCGGTTGCGCCACGCGCCAGGCGTATCGCGCTCATGCCTGCCTCTGTGCCGCTGCTGACCAGGCGCACCATGTCCAGGCTGGGATAAAGCGCCAAAATCGATTCGACCAGTTCCACCTCGCGTTCGGTAGGTGCGCCAAATGACAGCCCGTCACGCGCAGCCGCGGTGACTGCTTCTAAAACCTCCGGGTGACCATGCCCCAAAATCATCGGGCCCCAAGAGCCAATGTAGTCGAGATACTTTTGCCCGTTGGCATCCCACATGTAAGCACCTTGTGCTCGCGTCATGAAGCGCGGTGTGCCGCCAACGGCCTTGAAGGCCCGCACTGGGGAATTCACGCCGCCTGGAATGACTTTTTTGGCGCGCTCAAACAGCGTGGCGTTGTGATCGGGTGGGGTGTGGGTAGTTGATTCCATGTTCTCTTCAAAGGGGCAATTTGGGCAGTTGGGCATAGCGCCCGGTTGGTGAGTGGTTATTCAGTGATTCCATTGCCAAATCTTCAATGCTTGGTATCGGGCGCGGGCAGATCGAGCAAACTTTGTGATGCTTGGCCCTCATCGTCGAAGGCTTCGTCATCGTCCTCATCACTATTGGCCCAAAAAAGGCGGTCTGGGATCACCTGGCCCATCCCCGGGCGAAATCCGCCATTCAAGCTACGGTCTAAATACGTCAATGCCTCGGTTACGGCTTCTGGAAGCGCAGAACCACTGGCGATTAACGCTGCCAATGCGCCAGACAAGGTGTCACCTGCGCCAGTGAAAACGGCTTCAAAGCGCTCAAATTTGGCACTGCACAACACGGATTCAGGTGTTGCCAACACGTTGTCAATGAACTGATCGGGCAAAACGATTCCGGTGATCAACGTATAGGGCACGCCAAACGCATGTGCCGCACGTGCCATGTCGCGCGCCGTCGGGCTTTTGGGGCCGTCCCAGTCAGGCAATAGCCAGCGCCTCAGCGTGCTGTGGTTTCCTACCAACACCGTTGTTTGCGGCAATAAAAGCTCTTCCAGTGCATCTTGGTACGCCTCGATCTCGGGTTCGTCCCACCAAGACAAATCCGGCAAGTAACAAACCAAGGGCAACTCTTCATAATCAGATGCAATTTCAGCGATCACCGCCAAATTGGATGGCGTTCCGACGAATCCGACCTTGATCACCGTCACTTGCACATCTTCCAGTACGGCCCGGGCCTGGTCGTCAACAGCTTCATCATCAAAAGCCACATGGCCACTTATTTCGCGGGTATCACGCAGGTAGGCACCCGTCACAACCGGCAATGCATGGGCCCCGACCGACGCAATCGATGTGACATCACCTGCGAGCCCCCCTGCACCACTGGCGTCGTTGGCATTAAAAACCAGCACACAGGCTGGCTGTAGCGATTCCTCTTCGACGGTGTCTGATTCAAGGGGCGAATCACCGTCAATGGGAAAGCCGGGCAGGAACTTGGAAGACATGTGGAATTGGCGAGTACGGCACGTTCAGCTGACCAACAAAAAAGAGACAAAGTGCCTGAAACGCGAAAATTGATAGCAACTGTTGCTTGAAGCGCAACATTGTCACGCTGCGCCGATACAATGATTGCATTCTATTCGAAGGCTCGATAAGCTGTGCTTGATACCAAAACTTGGATGTGTTTGATTTGTGGCTGGATTTACGACGAAACCGACGGTGCACCTGACCACGGTATCGCCGCTGGCACCCTGTGGCGTGATGTGCCGATGAACTGGACCTGTCCGGAATGCGGTGCGCGAAAGGAAGATTTTGAAATGGTACAAATCTAATGCTGAACGTGTTAATCTGATTCTTTGCCCCCAATTGCCCGCATGCTCACAGGCCCGTGGCCTGACGTAGCTGTGACCGTTAGCTGAATGTTTTGCCGTGGAGTCCATTCTTGTGAATGCAACAGCTACCCAGTACAAGGTACTGGTTGTCGATGACAGCAACACGATTCGGCGCAGCGCCGAGATTTTCCTCAAGCAAGGTGGCCACGACGTCATGCTGGCCGAGGACGGTTTCGATGCGTTGGCCAAAGTCAATGACTACCAGCCTCACCTGATTTTTTGTGACATTCTGATGCCGCGCCTGGATGGTTACCAGACCTGCGCAATCATCAAGCGCAACGCCAAGTTTGCCAATGTACCGGTGGTGATGTTGTCATCCAAAGATGGTGTTTTTGACAAAGCGCGCGGCCGAATGGTGGGCGCGCAGGACTACCTTACCAAACCATTTACCAAAGACCAGTTGCTTTCAGCGGTGAAGCAATTTGGCCTGATATTGCAAGGGGAACACTGATGTCCATTCAAAAAGTCCTGATCGTTGACGATTCCAAAACAGAACTGATGTTCCTGACTGATTTGCTGGAGCGCAATGGGATGACTGTGCGCAGCGCCCAAGGCTCTGATGATGCGTTCAAGCGCCTCACTGAAGAAAAACCAGACCTGATTTTGATGGACATCGTGATGCCGGGGCAAAACGGCTTCCAGTTAACGCGGGCTATTACCCGAACACCCGAATATGCGGCAATCCCCATCATCATGTGTACCAGCAAAAACCTGGAAACAGACCGCGTTTGGGGTATGCGGCAAGGTGCGCGTGACTACATCACCAAACCCGTCAATGAAGCAGAGTTGATCTCCAAGATCAACGCCTTGGGTTAAATTTAACTGTCACCATGGCGAATCGCGCAGCGATCCGGGAACTCCAAAGCCGACTGGCTGCGCGTTTGCAGGCCGCACGAACCGAAGGTGTATCGGTTGCCTGGCTGGCAGTACGTTGTGCCGGCGCGAATTACCTTTTTCCGCTCGTTCAAGCTGGCGAGATTTTTCCACTCACAGCTCTCCAAAAGGTACCGTACTGCCAACCCTGGTTTTCGGGTGTGCTAAACCTGCGCGGTGGCTTGTATGGTGTGGTTGACCTGGCAGCTTTCGTTGCCGGCGGGGTCACACCCAGTCGAAGCGAAATGGCACTCGGCGATGCCAGCGTCATCACCTTTCACACCGAACTGGATATCAACTGTGGCTTGTTGGTAGACACCTTGGCAGGCCTTCGGAGCACTGAATCGTTTGCTCAGTCAACCGGCCCGCTGCCGGGGTCTCCGGTGTATTTTGGAAACCGATACACAGAATCAGGCAACTCAGATGTCGTCTGGCAGGAAATCAACCTGCAAACTTTGGCGCAGTTACCGGATTTTTTGCGAATTAACGCATGACTGTATTTGTCAAACCTCAGAGCGGTCCGTCAGCCCCGCCCGTTCAATTTACCTAGTTTTTTGCGACGTTTCAATACAAGGCCCATCATGTCAATCGTCGATCAATTCAAAAACCTGTTTTCCTCCAAACCCGCCGAAGCACCGGCATCGGAGCAGGAATCCCGGTTGAGCTTGGCCACGCCCGATGTGTCGGTCGTTGACAACTCGACGCTCGATACAGTTGGGAATTCATCCGGGCCGCTGCCCCTTTCAGCGAGGGCCGATTTACGCGATTCTGGCCAGCCCGCACAAACCGCTCATGCACCGATTGAAGCTGCGGATGGCAATCCAGACTTGATCGCCCTGCCGGTACTTGGCCGCAAGACGATTGGAGAACATCAGCGGGTACTCTCCTACTTGCTGGGCTTTGCGCTTTTGGCACTTGTATTGACGACTTACTACGCGCTCAACCAGGCGAATAAAACGGCGCGTCAATTGGGCGCAACCGGTCAGGCCCTGATGCAATCGCAACGCTTGGCCAAATCAGTCTCTTTGGCGCTAGTAGGTAACCAAAAAGCCTTTCCAGACGTGGCAAACAGCTCATCCGTTCTCGCCAAATCACTGCGCGCATTGAAGTCGGGCGACGACGAGCTGGGAGTTGCAGCATTGCCGGACGAATTTGAAGCTGATTTGGGCAAGGTGATTCCCCTCATGGAAAAAGCCGAAAAAGGGGGCGCTGTTGTGATGGGCCAGCAAAAAGTGTTGACACAGGTCAACGCGGCCCTACGGCAAATCAATCGGCAGTCCTCTGATTTGCTAGAAATTGCAGAGTCGATTTCGTCATTGAAATTGCAGCAAAATTCAGGCCCGTCAGAATTATCCGCCGCCGGCCAACTGGTGATGCTGACGCAGCGTATTGGCAAATCCTCCAATGAATTTCTTACCGCTGAGGGTGTAGGTGCAGAGGCCGTTTTTCTGTTGGGCAAAGACCTGAACGCGTTCAAGGAAATATCGCAAGGTCTGCTGAGTGGCAGCTCCGAACTGCGCCTCAATGCGACAAAAGATCCACAAACCAAAGAACAGCTGGAAGCCCTGATCAAGCTCTATGAGCAGACACGGACCCAGGCTGGTGCCATCTTGGGCAACCTGCAGGGATTGGCGTCTGCGCGTGAAGCCCAAAATACTGTCGTGGCCGACAGTGAGCCGTTGCGCGAATCGCTCGAAACCTTGCAAACCCGCCTGACGTCCCAAGCCGGTTTGAGCACACTCAGCCTTTTATTGCTGGCTTTGGCAGCAATCATTGCGATTTTTAGCGCCTACGGATTGGCCCAAGTTCAGGTTCAGGACGGTCGCAAGCGCCAGGCCATTGCCGAAACGCAGCGCCAATTGGCAGAACGCCAGGAACAAGAGGCCAAGCGCGTCAATGATGCAAATCAGGCCGCTATTTTGCGGCTAATGAATGAGTTGCAAACAGTGGCCGAAGGCGATTTGACTCAAGAGGCCACGGTGACTGAAGATATCACGGGAGCAATTGCTGATTCTGTCAATTACACCATTGAAGAATTACGCTCCCTTGTTTCCAACGTTCAAAACACGGCGATCAAGGTGACGCAGACTACCGCTGAGGTGGACTCAACCTCAACCGAGCTCTTGGCGGCGTCCAACGAGCAATTACTGGAAATTCGGCAAACCGGACAATCCGTGGTGGATATGGCAACCCGGATTAACAGCGTTTCCTCTCAAGCCCAGGAATCGGCCTCTGTTGCGCGCCAATCTCTGGAAGCCGCCGAAACCGGATTGCAGGCCGTGCAAAACGCCATCGGCGGCATGAACATCATTCGGGACCAGATTCAAGACACATCCAAGCGTATCAAACGATTGGGCGAATCGTCGCAAGAGATTGGCGAAATTACAGAACTGATTTCTGACATTACTGAACAAACGAACGTTCTGGCGCTGAATGCGGCCATTCAGGCGGCTTCCGCAGGTGAAGCAGGCCGTGGATTCTCCGTTGTGGCCGAAGAGGTGCAGCGTTTGGCAGAGCGTTCGGCCGATGCAACCCGACAGATTTCTGCCCTGGTGAAAGCGATTCAGACTGACACCCAAGATGCTGTGGGGGCAATGGAACGTTCTACCCAAGGTGTGGTGGAGGGTGCCAAGCTCTCGGACGCTGCAGGTACGGCACTATCTGAAATTGATCGGGTGACACGCCGACTTTCAGAACTGATTCAGCATATCTCAAACTCTACCTCCAGAGAAGCGACTTTGGCCAATGGCGTCGCCGAAAACATTCAGCACATTTTTGCCGTGACGGAGCAAACTGGAGAAGGCACCAAAGCCACCGCCTCTCAGGTACGGGAACTGTCAAGGATGGCAGAGGAATTGAGCCAGTCAGTGGCACGATTCAAAGTGGCCTGACGCAAGCACGCAGGAGCTGAGAAACTCATGCAATCAACAGAACCAGCCGTTACCGCAAACGAAGTCCCGTCAGACGATTTGGGCCCACTGGCCTGGGTGCTTGACGAACTGAAAAAGTCGCTTGACAGCGCCACCAAGGCCATGCGCCGCTTCGTCAGGGATGCCGATTTAGCCAGGGGCTCAGATCTTGCGAGCCTGGACGCAAGTCACCTGCGCATTGCCCGTCAGCAATTACATCAGGCCGTTGGTGCCCTCGAAATGGTGGGTTTTAGCGCACCAGCCAAGGTGATGCGCGCGATGGAGGCGCTGGCACAAAAATTTGTGCAGCATCCGGAGCAATGCAGCGATGACGCCGCCAACAAAATGGAGCGTGCAAGTTTTGCGCTGACTGAGTACCTGGAAGGGATGCTCAAGGGAAAAGCTGGGTCCCCAGTCGCGTTGTTTGTGCAATACCGGGACGTCATAGAAATGGTGGAGGGTGAACGAGTCCATCCGGCAGACCTATGGGCCCACGATTTACGTTGGATCGACGTACCGATCCCAGTCACTGTTCAACCCCTCACCTATGCCCCCCCAGTACGGGCCATTTTGGATCAGTCGGTTCTTAAAGTGGTCAAATTCGCTGATTCCGCCTCGGCGAAACGGCTGCGGGATATATCACTTGGGCTCGCTGCGGGGCAATCACGGCTTGCTTCCCGTAGTTTTTGGCAGATTTGCGCTGGCTTTTTTGAGGCCAATGCAATTGGCTTGTGTTCGACCGATGTGTATGCCAAACGTGCAGGTTCGCGGGTTTTGCAGCAGTATGCAACGTTGGCCAAAGGGGAGGAGTCGGTTTCAGACAGGTTAGCGCAAGATCTCCTGTTTTTTTGTGCACAGTCATGTCCGGCGCAAGAGTCGGACGCGCCCATACTTTGGGCCGTCAGAAGAGCTTTCGCAATTAGCCAGTCATCAGCCGTTAACTACGACACAGCACAATACGGCCGCTTTGACCCGGCGCTTCTGACGCTTGTCAGGAAGCGAATTTCGTCAGCCACTGAAACATGGTCGGCATTGGCGGGTGGCGATACCAACCGCATGAAGGCGGCTCAGGAGCAGTTTTCAGCAGTAGCCGAAACCATGCTGAAATTACATCCTGAGAATGCGGAATTGGCACGCGCCATGGTTCGTGCTGTTGATTCGACAGTTCGATCAGGCGAACCTCCCAGTACGCCAGTAGCCATGGAGGTTGCTACTGCCGTGCTCTACCTTGAGGCGACCTACGAAGACCTCGATCCTGCTGACACCACCATGGCATCGCGCAGCCAGCGGCTGTCTAATCGCCTTGACCAAGTCAGCAAAGGCGGCGCGTCTGAGCCGTTGGAATCCTGGATGGAGGAGTTGTATCGTCGTGTGAGTGATCAGCAAACCATGGGTAGTGTGGTCGACGAACTACGGATGAATCTGGGCGAGGTCGAAAAATCACTCGATCAGTTTTTCCGCAACCCGGCAGACAAAATACCCCTGCACCAAGTGCCAGGGCAACTAGCGCAGATGCGGGGTGTTTTTTCGGTGCTGGGGCTAGATCAAGCATCCTTGGCAATGCTTCGACTGCGAGACAGTGTCGAGAAAATGCTGGTTGAAGAAGCTGTGCCAGGTAGCCCCAGTTTTGAAAAACTCGGAAGTAGCTTGGGTGCTGTTGGATTCTTGATTGATATGCTGAGTTATCAGCGCACATTGGCGAAGAAAGTTTTCGCCTGGGACGAAGAATTGGGTGAATTCAAACCGTTGATGGGCCGTCAGGCTACGCCGGTTCGGGTGGTTCCACCAGAACCAATTGCGCCTGCAAACACGATTACAACCATTCCAAACGAGCCAAGTCAGGATGCTCCATCGTCAACCGTCACTATCGCAGCAGCCCCACCAAATTTGCAGGCGGCAACAGCCACCAGTCTTGCCGCGCTAAACCTGCCATCCTTAGATCTAAATCCACCGTCTGGATCCTACACGGTGACGGCGGTGCCAACGAGTACATCACCTCTGCCGATTGAACCGTCACAGGTTGCCGGCAAAGTCGATACACCGGGCGTCATGGCTGTTTCCACACCTTCAAGTTTGGCCCCGGCAGCGCCAGTCTCACCGGCAGACGATGAAGACGCGGAGATTCGGGATATTTTTCTCGAAGAAGCCAATGAAGTTGTCCAAAACGGAACGCTTGCGATAGCCGCTTTGGAAGCCGACCCTTCCAATCTGGCCGACCAGACGACTTTGCGCAGGGCCTTTCATACGCTCAAAGGTAGCTCGCGAATGGTGGGTCTGAACGATTTTGGAGAAGCCGCTTGGTCAATGGAGCAATTGATGAATGCCTGGTTGGCAGAACAAAAACCAGCCAGCCTGGAATTGCTGTCGCTGGTTGGCAAGGCCATGCAGGGATTCGGTTTATGGATTGGCCAGATTGCGAATCGGGCCGACAGTAGCTGGAGTCCACGGAACTTCAGGTTAACGGCGGATGCCTTGCGATTGGAGAACAAGTTGATCCCGCTGGAGTTCCCGAATGAACCCACGAAAACCGTACCTGTTACTGCCGTACTTACGCCTAGTTTGCCAATAGTTGCCACACACGAACTGCCGACCCCAAACATTGAGCTTGACACCGAGATATTTTCGGGAGCCAGTCGAGATTTTGAACCCACTGCTATCCGTGATTTCCCGCCTTCAAAGACCCCGTTGCCAACTGATCCAGTGGATGATGATTTAGGCTTGAGTGGCTTTGACTTTGACACGGTTGATGCCACGATCAAGCCACCAGAAACGCCAACATTCCACCCCGAATTCGCACCAACCGGAATTTTTTCGTCCGAAGTTGAGGCTGCATCTGTTGCTGCCGAATCGACGTTCACTGCAAGCAGCGATGCCCATGGGTTGGTCGAAATGACCAACCCTTCCCACGCCTCAGCCGACGCTGCTGCTGCGGGCCATATTGACGTATTTTCAGATGGTTCCCCGGCCGCCATGGTCGAAGACGCTCTGGTGGAAGAGTCGGTCAAGCGCATTGGCTCACTCAGAATCAGCCTCCCCCTTTACAACGTCTATTTGAATGAAGCAGACGAATGGTCTCGTCGTTTACAAATGGATTTGAGTGAGTGGGCTCTGGAACTGCATAAACCGCTGCCTGACACGGCGGTCGCTTTTGCGCATTCGCTTTCGGGAAGCTCGTCAACAGTCGGGTTTGGCGCGCTGGCCGAAATTGCGCGGTTGCTTGAAGCCGCGATGCAACATGTTCAACTGCACGGAAAGGGGCGTGCAGATTACGCAGAAACATTTGGACTTGCAGCAGAAGAAATCAGACGGCTCTTGCATCAATTTGCGGCTGGGTTCCTCAAGATCCCGGCAGCTGAGGTGATGGAGGCGCTCGCAGCGATTACAGAGTTGGAATTCGCACCGAGTATCAGGGGAGAACTGTACGAGCAGGAGTTTTCCAATACGGATGCCGAGCCACAGGTGTCGGTGTTCTCCGAGGATGGAGCTGATCCCGTAGCCCTCTTTGAACCTAGTGAGGTGGATTTACCCTCCTCCTTTGGATTCGAGAAAGTCAGCGATTCGGCTGTGCTTCGTCCATTCGAGGTTTCTGCAGCGGCGGTTTTGGTTGAGCCGGCAGCACCTCGTTCTGCCGAGGCTGAAATTGTGCCTGCAGTCACCTTGGGTGCAGCCATCGCAGTTGCCGCTGGTTTGACGGTCGTATCAAATGCGACGACTGTCGAAGCGGGGATAACATTGACATCGACGCCACCCGAGTCAATTCAATTGGCGGCGGTAGAAGCGGCGCCCGCCGACCCTGTGGCCGCCCGCGTCTTGCCGTCAGCCACTTTAAATATCGCCAGACCCGCTTGGCAAATCGAAGTGCAAGACGACGATTTTGATCTTGCTGATTCACTCGATGCAGATCTTTTCCCGATATTTGAAGAAGAGGCCTTGGAATTACTCCCGCAATTGGGGGGTGCGTTGCGACAGTGGTCGGCCCGTCCGGATAACCTCGGCGCCAGGGGTGAAGCTCTCAGGGTCTTGCACACCCTCAAAGGAAGCGCCCGATTGGCCGGCGCATTGCGCTTGGGTGAGAAATCCCACCGAATGGAAACTTCGATCGAGCAATTGGGCAAGGAAAACTTGACTGAGTCTCAGATTGACCCGTTGCTGGCGAATTTTGACGATATACAGGCGAGCTTTGAAAGCCTCAGACACGGCAACGTAGAAGTCTTTGAAAGACCTGAAGGCGATTTGGTAAGCGCAACCGGGAGCGAATTGGCGCCAGCCGATATTGGCGATTTCAAGGTGAATACCGCAGAAACCCGGACAGGATTGATTCCGACAGCTGCCCAGCTCCCTTCCGCCAGAATGTTGGCTCCGCCTCGGCAGACCAACAATCAATCATTACGAGTCCGTGCTCAGGTTATGGATCGCCTGGTAAACCAGGCGGGCGAGGTGATGATCTCGCGCTCCCGAATCGAAGCTAGATTGGGTCAATTGAGGGCATCCATGACCGATTTGACGGGAAACCTGGAACGGATGCGCCATCACCTGCGAGATATTGAGGTTCAAGCTGAAACCCAAATGCAATCCAGGATGGCGTTGGCCAAAGAAACATCCCAAGTGTTCGACCCTTTGGAGTTCGATCAGTTCACACGCCTGCAAGAGTTGACGCGGATGATGGCTGAATCCGTCAACGACGTTGCAACTGTTCAACGCAACATTCAACAGGCGGTTGAGGGCTCTGAGGACGATTTGATTGCCCAAGGGCGGCAGGCACGAGGATTGCAGCGCGATCTTTTGCGCACCCGCATGGTTGAGTTTGAGAGCATCTCGGAACGTCTTTACGGAGTCGTCAGGCAAGCAGCAAAAGATGCGGGCAAACAAGTCAAATTGGATATCACCGGCGGCTCGTTGGACGTGGATCGCAGCGTGCTGGAAAGGATGGCGCCAGCATTTGAACACTTGCTACGCAACTCTGTGGCGCATGGAATTGAGGCGAGTGACTTGCGCCTGCAGGCTGGAAAACCCGCGGTTGGCACAATTTCAATTGATCTCCAACACAGCAGCAATGAGTTATCGGTCACTTTTGTGGATGATGGTGCCGGACTGGATCTGCAACGTATTCGGGATAAAGCAGCGTCAAGTGGTGTCGTTCCAAATCCTTACGAGTTGTCTGAAGCGGAAGTCGCCAACCTGATATTTTTGCCTGGCTTCTCGACAGCGGCAACCGTATCGGAGATTGCCGGGCGGGGTATTGGCATGGATGTTGTGCGTTCAGAGATGAACGCCTTGGGTGGTCGAATTGAGACTCGCACCCAGGCTGGCAAAGGCACCCAGTTTCAACTGGTGCTACCACTGACAACTGCCGTAACGCAGGTCGTCATGCTGCGAATGGGCGATTTGAGTATCGGCGTGCCTGCCAACGTCATTGAAATCGTGCGTCGGGTTCCCGTTGCAGAACTGGAAGCAGCCTACCAAAGTGGCAGCTTTCAACAAGCCGGTGAGTCTGTGGCTTTTTACTGGGGCGGAGCATTGCTGCAAGCTTCAGTAAGCAGCGCTGAAATGACGGCAAAGCATTTGCCAGTTGCCATATTCCGTAGTGCAGGCTTGCGGGTTGCCCTGCATGTGGACGAGGTCTTGGGAAACCAAGAGGTTGTGGTCAAAAATTTAGGTCCTCAATTGTCGCGATTGCCTGGCCTGACGGGCATGTCAGTACTCGCCTCCGGTTTGGCTGTCCTTATTTACAACCCAGTCGCCTTGGTTTCAGTCTACGGTGATACAGCGCGGGCAATGCGTCGGTCAGAGGGCACAGCCAATATTGCTGGAGCCCTTGATCCGGCAAAAACCGCCCTGCCGCCGATGATGATGGGCGGCTCGCTGATTCCCCTAATCATGGTGGTGGACGACTCCATTACGGTGCGACGCGTCACCCAACGATTGCTTAAACGCGAAGGCTATCGGGTGGTACTGGCTGCGGATGGGCTGCAAGCTTTGGAACGCTTGCAGGACGAGCGACCCACTGTGGTGTTGTCAGACATTGAGATGCCGAGGATGGACGGGTTTGACCTGGCTCGCAATATTCGCGCCGATGCCGCGCTGAAAAGTTTGCCCATCATCATGATCACCTCCCGAATTGCAGAAAAGCATCGCGAACATGCACGCGAATTGGGAGTTGATCATTATTTAGGGAAGCCCTATTCGGAAGACGAGCTTTTGCGGCTGGTTCATCAATATGTCAGCGCCGAGGCGGCTGCAAAACAGTCCCACTGACGCGATTGGCGCGGTTCGGGCACGCATCCAGTCAGGCGGCCGTCGTAAAATCGACGAATGCCAACCGAGAACCTGAGTCTTGATTTGACCAATCATTTCCTGATTGCCATGCCCGGCATGCAGGATGAAACCTTTGCCAAGAGTGTCATTTACGTTTGCGAGCATGGCGAACGAGGTGCTTTGGGCCTGATCATCAACAAGCCGACCGACATCAACCTCAAGGGTCTGTTTGAAAAGGTCGAATTACCCTTGTTTCGGGCAGACCTAATCAATCAGCCGGTATTCTCAGGCGGTCCGGTTCAAACTGAGCGGGGGTTTGTTCTCCACCACGCTCACTTTGCTGATGCCAGTCGACCACTGGAATCGATTTATGCGGCAACCCTTACGATCCCCGGAGGTTTGGAGATGACGACTTCCAGAGACGTTCTGGAGGCGTTGGCAACCGGTTCGGGCCCATCCAAAGTACTTATTTCACTGGGATACTCAGCTTGGGGCAAAGGCCAACTGGAGTCTGAGCTCGGTGAAAACAGCTGGCTTACGGTAGATGCCGATCCAAGCGTCATCTTCGATACGCCGGTGGCGCAGCGGTACGACAAGGCCTTGAATTTGCTGGGTTTGCAATTGTGGATGTTGTCACCAGAAGCGGGACACGCGTGAACATCGGCGCAACTGCTGGTCTGGAGCAAAAGCCTAGCTCGTTGAACCGTTTCTTGGCCTTCGATTTTGGCACTCAACGCACAGGTGTTGCGTCTGGCAACCGAATGCTGGCTGCAGCAACACCTCTGCAAACCATCAAGGGCTCGGGTATTGCACGGTTTGACCATATCGAGAAACTGCTGAAAGAATGGCAACCCGATGCTCTGGTGGTGGGGGTTCCGTATCATCCTGACGGCGCCACCCATGACAACACACTAAAAGCTCAAAAATTTGGTCGCCAGCTGGCCGGCAGATTTGGCCTACCCGTATTTGAAGTCGATGAACGGTATAGCACGACGGAAGCCCTCTCCCAGGGTGCGAAAGACCCCGATGCAGCCGCAGCCTGCATCATTCTCGAGCAGTTTTTAAGGAGTGCTCAATGAGCAATCTTGATTTGGACGCAGACGCTTTGTACCGTCAGCTTGTGCTCGGCGTGCAGGCGCTGCGAGGCCCCATGACCCGGTTGGTGGGTATTACATCCGGAGGGGCATGGTTGGCAGAAAAACTTCAAGCTGATCTGGGCTTGGACGGCAGGGCGGGAGCCATTTCATCGTCCATGCATCGGGACGATTTTGCCAAACGTGGGCTGGCATCTGGAACCCAAACGCAATTGCCTTTTGAAGTCGACGGGGCGGACATCATTATTCTGGACGACGTTCTGTACACCGGGCGAACGATTCGTGCAGTGATCAACGAGTTGTTTGACTATGGTCGCCCGGCAAGCGTCAAGTTGGCCGTTTTGGTCGACCGTGGTGGACGTGAGCTACCAATCCAGCCTGATTTTTGTGCCACCAAGGTCAGTCTGCCCGCCAAGCTTTCGATCGCACTGGCCCGCACTGCCCAAGGCCAGCTGAGCTTTCATATTGAAAATTCCTGAATCCACCGTAACCTCAATTTGCCATCAACATGCTTTACAAGCGAAATCCCCAACTCAATAGCCAGGGCGAGTTGATTCATTTGCTGTCGATAGAAGGATTGCCCAAAGATATCCTGATCCATATCCTGGATACCGCCGCCAGGTTCGTTTCCTTCAATGATCGGGACGTCAAAAAAGTCCCGCTGCTTCGCGGCAAAAGTGTTTTCAACTTGTTTTTTGAAAACTCAACGCGGACCCGAACTACATTTGAAATTGCCGCGACGCGACTTTCAGCCGATGTCATCAACCTTGATATCGCCAGATCATCTGCATCAAAAGGTGAATCGTTGTTGGACACCATTGCCAACCTTTCAGCGATGGCAGCCGACATGTTTGTGGTTCGGCACAGCGAATCAGGTGCGCCTTATCTGATCGCCCAGCACGTCGCACCGCATGTACATGTCATCAATGCTGGCGATGGGCGACATTCGCACCCAACGCAGGGCCTGTTGGACATGTTTGCCATCCGCCATTACAAAGGCGAATTTTCAAATCTGCGTGTTGCCATCGTGGGTGATGTTTTGCATTCACGCGTTGCGCGTTCAGATATCAATGCGCTCACCACGTTAGGTTGTGCAGAAGTTCGCGTGGTGGGTCCCAAAACCTTGGTGCCAGCAGACATTGCGCAGATGGGGGTGAAGGTTTTCCATTCCCTCGAGGAAGGTATTCGCGATTGTGACGTCGTGATCATGCTGCGTTTACAAAGTGAACGCATGAGCGGTGCTTTGTTGCCCTCCGCACAGGAATTTTTCAAGAGTTACGGATTGACCCCGCAAAAGCTTCTGGTGGCCAAGCCCGATTGCATCGTGATGCATCCGGGTCCCATCAACCGGGGTGTCGAAATTGATTCCGCTGTCGTCGATGGCGCGCAAAGTGTGATCTTGCCGCAAGTCACTTTTGGAATCGCAGTGCGGATGGCTGTCATGAGCATCGTCGCCGGGAATCAGGGAACAAAATGATGCCGCAAAAAATCTTGATCACAGGTGGTCGCCTGCTCGACCCCGCCAGTGGATTGGACGAGCAGCTCGACTTGGCGATAGCCGATCAAAAAATTGTTGCAATGGGCGATATTCCGGAAAATTTCCAGGCTGATCTGACGCTGGATGCATCTGCCTGTGTTGTCGCGCCGGGGCTGGTAGACCTTAGCGCGCGACTGCGTGAGCCAGGTTACGAACATGCGGGCATGTTGGCCAGTGAACTGGCTGCGGCTGCGGCGGGTGGCGTGACCAGCCTGGTTTGCCCACCCGACACCGACCCGGTGCTGGACGAGCCCGGATTAATCGAGATGCTGCGATACCGGGCCCAGTTGCAAGGGTCTGCAAGGGTGTTTCCCATGGGTGCATTGACACGCGGACTCATGGGAGAAGTGCTCACAGAAATGGTGGCGCTTACGGAAGCCGGTTGTGTCGCGTTTGGACAAGCCGAGGTGCCGCTGGCTGACACACAGGTGCTGCACCGGGCCATGCAATATGCGGCCACGTTTGGTTACACCGTCTGGTTGCGTCCGCAAGAAATTCATCTGGGCAAAGGTGTGGCGGCAAGCGGACCACTGGCGACCCGAATGGGCTTGTCTGGTATCCCGATCGCTGCTGAAACCATCGCCATGCACACCATCTTTGAACTCATGCGGTCAACGCAAGCCCGGGTACATCTGGCGCGTGTCAGCAGCGCTGAAGGGGTTGCTTTGGTCGCTCGGGCGAAACGTGATGGGTTACCCGTCACGTGCGACATCAGCATCAACTCTTTGCATTTGTGTGACGTTGACATGGGGTACTTTGACAGCCGAATGCGGCTCAACCCGCCCTTGCGCCAGCAACGGGACCGCGATGCACTACGGGCAGCTTTGGCTGAAGGAACCATTGATGCACTGGTGTCAGACCACACCCCCGTCGATGACGATGCCAAAGCATTGCCGTTTGCGGAAAGTGAGCCAGGTGCCACGGGACTTGAGCTGCTGCTGAGCCTGACGCTTAAATGGTGCCAAGATGCCAACGTCCCACTGGTACAAGGCTTGCGCAGTGTTACCGCTTCACCTGGTCAGATGTTGGCTTCTGCGGCAAGTGGCAGCGGGCGCGGCCAATTGGCTTTAGGGGGGTTGGCAGACGTTTGTGTATTTGATCCGAATGCCACCTGGGTGGTCACGCCACAATCACTCAAAAGCCAGGGGAAACACACGCCCTTCTCGGGTTATGAGTTGCCGGGCCAAGTACGCTTTACCCTGGTGGGTGGCCAATTGGCTTTTCAGGCGATACCCGTCCGTTGAGCAGCCTGGCCGTTTCCTGAACAACGCTGCCAACGCAAACCCCCTCGGCAATTTCGCTACTGAATCTATCAACGGGCCGGTTGAGCCTTCGGGTCTTATTGACGCATGAAACGATTGCAGGGTGTCTGGAAGTTGCTGCGCTTGATCGCGCATTGCGTTTTGGGCCTATTTACTATTTGGACCGTATTTCCCAAGTTGACACCATCTCAGCGCGAGCAAAAGGTTACGGCTTGGGCCAAAGGCGTACTTCGTGCATTGAAGGTGGAGCTGGTTGTCACCGGGCAACCGGGTTTCAAAGGACCCTTGATGCTGGTGGCCAATCACACGTCCTGGCTGGATATCGCTGTTCTGCACGCCGGCCTGTTCAGCCGCTTCGTGGCCAAACATGAGCTCAGGCCCTGGCCCGTCATTGGTTTTATGGCGGCTCAGTCGGGCACACTTTTTTTGGAGAGACGCTCCCGCCGGGATGCTATGCGCTTGGTTCACCAAATCGCAAAATGCCTGCAAGACGGCGAAGTGGTAGCGGTATTCCCCGAAGGCACAACCAGTGACGGCGCAAGCGTGTTGCCGTTTCATGGCAACTTGCTCCAAGCTGCCATTTCAGTCAATGCGCCCGTTCAGCCGGTTCATATCCAATACCTCGATTCGCGCAGCGGGCGACGAAGTGCAGCACCCAATTACGTGGGTGAGGTGCATTTTCTGGTTTCGTTGTGGGCAACGTTATGTGCTGAAAATTTGTCTGTCTCAGTACATTTTGGCCCCTCAGAATGGGCATCCGGCCGGTCTCGGCGAACCTAGGCGACAGATTTGCACGCCACCGTTAGCGCCATGCAGCAAAGGGCAGAAAAGACAACATGAGCCCCAAGCACGTCGTCAGTTTGGGCTTATTGGCTTTGGCTGCATTTCCAATGGGCTGGGCCTTGGTATCGGCAGCCAGCGCTGCAGGCGAGGCCAATGCGTGGAACGACCTTTGGCGTCAAACCCAACTTCCGGCAGCGATTGGTCTGACCCTGTGGACCGGACTGGCGGCAACTATCATTTCAGTGGGTGTGACTGCTTTGCTG
Source organism: Rhodoferax sp. (assembly GCA_031417575.1). Taxonomy (GTDB): domain Bacteria; phylum Pseudomonadota; class Gammaproteobacteria; order Burkholderiales; family Burkholderiaceae_C; genus JANYCG01. Next base: position 23,690 of record JANOVW010000059.1, read on the forward strand.
TTGGCAGCGTCTTTTCCTGGCGCAGGCTGGCATCGAATGGTTCGTTTGCTTGGCCCCCTGCTGGCGGTTCCGCACGTTGCGTTTGCTGTCGGACTGATCGCCCTGATCGCTCCCAGCGGATGGATTGCGCGTTTGTTGTCGCCATGGCTGACGGGTGCCACGGATCCCCCCGCCTGGCTGACCACGCAAGACCCCTGGGGTTTAGGACTCATCACGGTTCTGGTTTTCAAAGAGGTCCCATTTTTGCTCTGGAGCGCTGCGGCCCAACTCCAACGGATGGACGTTAGCCAAGGGCTGAGCCGTGAATTAATCATCGCCCGTAGCCTGGGCTATCAGCCCCAACGTGCCTGGTGGTGCATCGTGTGGCCGCAGATATGGCCGCGTCTGTCATGGCCCGTATTGGCTGTACTGGCGTACAGCCTGACTGTGGTGGATGTCGCGACGTTGATTGGCCCCAACGCGCCACCTACGATCTCAGTGCTGGCGTGGACTTGGCTTCAGGAGGCGCAACCCGGCCAAAGTGCGGTCGGCGCGGCCGCGGCATGGTTACTGGCTGGACTGCTGTTGGTATGTGTTGTGATTGCAGGCTTGGTTGATCGCCAGCGGTTCTGGCGTATGCGTTGGAGCAGTGGAAAACGCGGTCCGACTGGCGCGAATTTGAAAACACTTGGCCTTGGGGTGAATTTTGCAATGCCGCGCAAGGTGCGGAGGGTGGGTAGTAGCCTGTTTTTCATCTTGCTTGCTGGGTACCTTGCGGTCATGGTGGCCTTGGGTTTGGGCAGTTTTTCCGGCGTCTGGACGTTTCCCGCGTTGTGGCCACAAACTTTGACGACGGGAGCCTGGACATCTGTCGCAGGCAGTTTTTCGACCGTTGCGGTCACCTTGTTGCTAGGCTTGGCCAGCGCACTCACGGCCCTGGTGTGGGCCGTGGCATGGCTGGAAACTGCACCGCCCGCCTGGGATGCGCGATTGCGGCAGTTTATTTACCTGCCATTGGTATTACCGTCCGTCCTTTGGATTGTTGGCATTCATTCATTGTGTTTGAGTTGGGGGCTGGACGGCCACTGGTCCGGCCTGTGGTTGGCGCACACGCTGGCGGTTTTGCCCTATGTGGTGATTGCGCTCAGTCCGGCCTTTCAGGGCTTTGATGCCCGCTACCGCCACGTTTGCGCATCAATGGGAAAGTCACGTTTTTCATTTCTGTTACAGGTGAAATGGCCCCTGTTGAAGGCAGCCCTGGCCTCGGCGACCGCCGTCGGTTTTGCGGTCAGTGTGGCGCAATATTTACCGACCTTGTATGTTGGCGCCGGGCGCTATGCGACGGTCACCACCGAAGCCGTTAATCTGGCAGCAGGGGCCCAACGTTCACTGACATCCGCTTATGCATTGCTTCAATGGCTGCTGCCCGTGATAGGCTTCACACTTGCCGCATGGGCTGGCCAAGCGCGCCGGTATGCACCCAATGCCGGTTACCCATTGCGCGCAAGCCACGAAAGCCACTAACCCGGTTTCAGGCCTTGCTCTGACCATAATCCAGACTCTCCAGATTCTTTTTTTTAATTTGATGCGCCCCATGAACCCCTTCACAACCACTCAACGCAACCTACGCGTACCTGGGAACCGCCTGCTGCATGCGCCGGGCCCCACCCATTTGCACCGCGCAGTCATCGAAGCCATGAGCCGTCAGCCGCTGGATCACGGCGACCCGCGTCTGCCAGAGCTTGTCGCCAATTGTGAGCAGGGTCTCAAGACCCTTCTGAACCAACACGACGGCCACGTCTTCATGTATGCAACCAACGGGCACGGCGCGTGGGAGGCGGCACATGCCAATATGTTGGCCGCAGGCGATACCGTCTTGATCCCTGGCACCGGACATTTTTCGGAATCCTGGGCCATTCAAACCGAGGCCTTGGGCGCCAAAGTGGTCCGCACGCCCTGGCTTGAAGGATTGCCGCTGGACCCGCAGGTGATTCAAGCTGCCCTTGAGGCTGACACAGCCCACACCATCAAAGCCGTGCTCACGGTACACACCGACACCGCCAGTGGCATCACCAACGACTTGGCAGCCATTCGTGCAGCGATGGATGCGGCCGCTCACCCTGCGCTTTTCGTGGTCGATGTTGTGGCATCGTTGGGCGTAACCCCCTTTGACATGCAAGCGCTTCGGGCAAACGTCGTGATTGGCGCATCGCAAAAAGGTCTGATGTGCACGCCCGGATTGGGTTTTTGCGCAGTCGACACGCATGCGCTCGACCTGTCACGCAGCAACCCGAATCCGCGCTTCTATTGGGATTGGGTGCGGCGCACCGGCGAACACACCTACCAAAAATTCTGTGGCACGGCACCCCAAAACCTGCTGATGGGCATGGAGGCTGCTTTTGAAGAAATAGCCTCGGAAGGTTTGGAGCAGGTCTATGCGCGGCATCGGCGTATTGCGGGTGCGGTGCACGCAGCAGTGGCGTGCTGGAGCCAACAAGGGCAGTTTGGGTTTTTCGGCCAAGTGGCTTCAGCCCGTTCCCATTCCGTCACGGCCATCAAGGTTGCGCCAGGAATCGATGTGGAGGCATTGCGCACGCTGGCCCGCGAGCGTTTCCAGGTGGCTTTTGCCGGCGGCCTGGGTACCCTGACCGGCAAGCTATTCCGTATTGGCCATTTGGGCGACATCAATGAAGCCATGATCATGGGTTGTTTGGGTGGCATCGAGGCGGCCATGCGGATGCAAGGCCTGGCGTTTGATTCCGGCTTGTCTGCGGCAGCCAACAGCCTGAGCCAAGCAGCATGAACACGACAACCTTGCTCAATCGCCCCTTGGGTCACAGCGCCCTGCGCGTCTCACCGCTTTGTTTTGGCGGCAACGTATTTGGCTGGACAGCCGATAAAACCACCTCATTTGCCCTGCTGGATGCCTGGGTAGATGCCGGCTTCAACTTCATCGATACCGCCGATGTTTATTCGGCTTGGGTGCCAGGACATACCGGCGGCGAATCTGAAAACGTTTTGGGTCGTTGGTTCAAAAAAAGCGGCAAACGCAACCACGTGGTGCTGGCGACGAAAGTCGGCAAACCTATGGGACCGGGTAAATCCGGGCTCAAGCCGGCCTATATTCGGCAAGCTGTGGAAGATTCACTCACACGCCTGCAAACCGACGTAATCGATCTGTACCAAAGCCATGACGACGACGCAATGACACCCATGGCAGACACATTGGGCGCATTTGATGACCTGATCAAAGCCGGCAAAGTGCGCGCCATCGGGGCATCGAACTTCACCGCTGAACGCTTGGCCTTGGCCTTAAAAACCAGTGCTGACCACGGCGTTGCGCGCTACGAAACCCTGCAGCCCCTTTACAACCTCTATGACCGGGCCATTTTTGAAGACGCTTTAGGTCCGCTGTGCCGAAGTGAAAATATCTCGGTGATCAACTTTTACACACTGGCCGCTGGTTTTCTCACTGGCAAATACCGTCAAGCCAGTGACGTCAACAAAAGCCCGCGAGGTACCAATGTTGCAGCCAAATATTTGAATCAACGGGGTCTGAAAATTCTGGCAGCTCTGGACACAGTCGCTCCCCGCCACAATGCCAAACCAGGGCAAATTGCCACAGCCTGGCTGATGGCTCAGCCCGGCGTTACCTCACCTATTGCCAGCGCAACCTCATTGCAACAAATCAATGAACTGATCGCCGCCACGCGCATTCAACTAACGGCCGAAGACATCGCGCTTCTCAACGCAGCCAGCGACTGAGCCCCTGAGCGCAACAGCGCCGCGTGGCGGCCCTGTTTTGCCGTCGGGCCGCCCCAAGGCAGAATGCGTCCCCTCGGGGGTAGCGACCCGCGCAACGCGTGAGCGTGGGGGCCCTATTTTTCCGCCGGGCCGCCCCAAGGCCTCTGAACCGCTTGGCGGTCAGCCCCGCTAGGGAAAATGCGCCCCCTCGGGGGGCAGCGACCCGCGCAGCGGCGGAGCGTGGGGGCTCTATTTACTCGCAGGCTTGGCTGGCGCAGCAGGCGTAATACCCAATCGTTTCGCGACGCTTTGTTCCAGCGCCTGAACCTTGGGCGCAACCAACGAGCGCGTCTCGGCGACCAACTTTTCGCTCAGCGTTTTCTGCATGTCGCCATTGAGCTGCGCAAACTTCTTGTTCACCGGCGACTCCATGATCTTGATCAGTTCACGCAGTTCGTCTTCGCTGAATTTTTCTTCCAACAACACGCCAATGGACGCTGGCGCCAGCTTGACGGCGCGTTCACGCACCAACGGCACCACTTCATCGGCGTATTTTTTCAGGTCGCCCTGAATTTCCTTGGCGATTGCTTCCCGTTTGTCTTTGTCAATGCGGGTTTGCAAGGCAATACCGGCCTGCTGCATCATTTGCTGCGCAGGTTGCTGCGCCAAAACCGTGGCCAGGCCTTCAATGGCCGGGCGTTGCAATTGCAAAATCTTCACCACCAACTCATTTTTGGCAACCGAGTTTTGCGCCTGCACGGGCAACGCAAAAGTCAACGCCAAGGCCAAACTCAAAAGGGGCACAGAAAAAGCGGGTATCGGTCGGATCATAAGAACTCCAAAGGAATGTCATCGTTACAACGCCGCCAGTCAGCAGCCTGTTGACATTATCGCCTTGCCTGCGGGTGCGCCAATTTGAAGGACAATCGTTTGATGCACCCATCGCGCATACTTTTTGCCAGCCCGTTCGTCTTTAAAACTGCAGGCCGAACTGCCAGGTTTTGCTGGCCAGCCTACGCATGGTTCGCGCTGGTTTTGGGCCTTTTGGCGGGTTGCGCCTCCACCTTTGACCTGCAAGGCCACCGGGGTGCGCGTGGCCTGGCGCCCGAGAACACGCTGGCCGCATTTGATGCCGCTCTGTCGGTGGGAGTCACCACGCTGGAGCTGGATATCGCCATCAGCGCCGATAAGGTCGCGGTGATCTCACATGAGCAGGCCTTGTACGAGCCCCTCACGCGGGACGCCACAGGCCAATGGCTTGCCGCGCGCGGCCCCTTGATCAAGAACCTGAGCGTGGTGCAGCTTCAGGCTTTCGATGTGGGACGTTTGAACCTCCAGGCACCTTACGCCAAACCGTTTGCCGACCAGCAAGCCAGCGATGGTGAACGCATCCCGACCTTGGCGGCCCTGTTCGCGCGGGTTCAGGCGCTGGGTGCACACGCGGTACGCTTCAATATCGAGACCAAAATTTTCCCGGACCGGCCCTCTGACACGGTGGGGCCCGATGAATTTGTCGATGTACTGCTGGCCACCATTCGCCAAGCGGGTATGGGCCACCGCGTCAGCCTGCAAAGTTTTGACTGGCGCACGCTGCAACGGGTGCAAAAACTGGCCCCCGACATCCCCACGGTTTACCTGAGTTTCGAAAACCAGCGTTTCAGCAATCTGGTGGATGGCAGCTGGAGCGCCGGATTCAAAAAGGCTGATTTCAGTTCGGTGCCGCAGATGGTCAAGGCAGCGGGCGGGCGCGTTTGGTCGCCCAACTTCAACAACCTCACCCAGCAAGACCTCAAAACCGCGCGAGACCTGGGTTTGCAGGTGATCCCCTGGACGGTGAACAACCCGGCCGACCTGGATCGGCTGCTGCAATGGGGTGTTGATGGAATCATCACCGATTTTCCGGACCGTCTGCGCGAACGCATGCAGCTACGTGGCATGGCACTGCCGCGGGCCTACGCAGCCGAGGTGCTGGCACTTCCCCGCCCGGCCCTCCCCAAGCCATGAGCCTGAAGGTGCAGGTCCGCCGCCTGGGCACGCCCACGCAGGCGCTGATTGAAAACCTCGCTTTGAACGTTGCGCCGGGTGTGGTTCACACCGTGATGGGCTCTAGCGGTTGCGGCAAATCAAGCTTGTTGGCAGCCGTTTGCGGAACCTTGGCCGAGGGCATGCACTTTGACGGTGAAATCCATCTGAACGGCAACAACCTGAGCCACTGGCCGACCGAGCGCCGCCAGATCGGCATCTTGTTCCAGGAAGATCTGCTGTTTGCCCACATGACGGTGTTTGAAAACCTGCTGTTTGCCGTGCACCCCGGGCCGCGCAAGCAGCGCGAAGCAGCCGTGAACCAGGGCTTGGCTGATCTCGAAATGACCCACTTTGCCCAGGCCAACCCAGCCACCTTGTCGGGCGGG
>JANOVW010000060.1:0-2333 GCA_031417575.1 Rhodoferax sp.
GAAGTGGTGTTGGCCGCCGAGGGCCATTCCTTCACGCGGGGTGCCGGGGTTGATGCTGCCTACAATTGCTATAAATCATAATTAACTCAATAATTGATTGATTTTTATTTTTTATTACTATAAATAATATATCTAGCAGTGCAATTAATACATCAGCAATGTTCGAATTTTGCATTGATATTTTGAGTAGTATAAATACTCCTTGATTTGGGACTGTAAAGTTGCAGCGTGATTCCGGAACACCTCCATTTCAAAATCGTGAGCCCGCGGATTTCACCCCGCGCATAGGCGCTGGCCCTGACAGCGGCGTTATTCCTGCTGCGGTCTCTTGGGCCCCTGGCCCCCGCCTTCGCGCAAACCAACCCTGCGCGTGAGGGTTTGGCGGAATCGATCGTGGCCGTCAAATTGGAGCGGGGCGTTGAGCTGCGATTGCTGGTGGACCAGCGCCTGGGCACGCCAGGTTTATATGGCAGGCACCAGTTACGGCAAGGTTTCCACCGCTTTTTTGGCGCGTGCATTGGGTTGCAAACGCAGCGACACCACAGGCGCCACAGCCCCTGCCGTGCCACCCGCTACAGCAGCATCGTGGCGCGCCGGGGCGGGGGCTGCAAAGATGCCCAAGCGTGCCAACCGCACACCAGCCAGACCCAGCAACCCCAAGCCCAACAAATACAGCGTACCGGGGAGCGGCAGATCCCGCTGGGGGTCGGTCGGGGCAACGATTCGGCTCATTTCGTAATAAATGTTGCGGTTGTCATCAGCCGGGCTGTTGGGTCGGCGCAGCGGATCAAAACTGTGGAACACCGGGTTGCTCCAAGTCAACAGGATCGATTCACCATTGGAAAACGTAGCCTGTGCGATGCCGCCCGCAAACACGAAGGGGCGGGCGTCCACCACATTGCCGGTGCCACCGTGGAGCGTATCCGGATCCAGGTAAAACGACATGAATTGCCCAGCGCCAAGCCCGGTCAGGTTGTAGGCAATAGTGCTGCTCCAGCCCGAGTCATTGTTGTAATCACCCTGCGTCAGGGTGTAACCCACGCCTGCGCTGGCGGCCTCGTAGCTGACGAAATCCCACAGGCCGCCCGCCGTACTGCTGCCGTCGTTCATCGACAGGCTGGTCAGTGTGATGCCGGGGCTGGAGAGGTTGGTGAAAGTAAAGGCCGGGTAGGCGAAGGCGTAGCTTTCAGTCGAATCGGGCCAGCCTGACATGCGGACTGAAAAGCCGTAAGTGGGTGCCGCAAGCGCCTGAGGCAGGCAAACGAAGCTCAAGGCGAGGGTGGTGAGATGTTTGACAAAGAAATTGCAAAGGGTCATGGTGATTCTCCCGACCAACGGTCGCTTCCTTGAACAGCAAGCGGATGCCCGGTGACCATGCCACGATTTTGCGGGTGATTTGTCGGCCGATGTATCCCCTGAACGCGGGGGGTGACATCAAGGCAACTGGGCGCGCCAGGCGGTGGCGTCAAAACCAACGGTGATGGCCCCGCTGGGCCATTCCACCACGGGGCGCTTGATGACGCTGCTGTTCGCAAGCATGCCGGCTTTGGCAGTGGCTGGTTCGGCTAAAGTGGCCTGCGTAGCCGCATCGAGCTTGCGAAATGTGGGGCCGCGCCGGTTGACCAGTTTTTCAAGCCCGACAGCCGCGATCCAGGCATCCAGGCGATCAAGCGGCACCGCTTGCTTCTTGAAATCGTGAAAGCCGTAGGCAACGCCTTGGGAATCCAGCCAGGCACGCGCTTTTTTAACGGTGTCGCAGTTGGGTATGCCGTACAAGATCGGGTTCATCGGTGAATTGTCTGCGAGCGGCGTCTCTTTTCGCAAGGGTGGTTAACGGCAAGCCGGTCTTGCCCGGAAATCCGGGCGCGCGGTGTAATCGCCCGCGCGCCAAAAATTGGGCCTACCAGCTTACCTCGCGGTCAGGTGTCGAGCCAATTTTATGAATCGACAAATCCGCCCCTTCAAACTCTTCCTCTTGCGAAAGCCGCAGGCCCATGGTGTTTTTCAGCAGGCCGTAAACCACCAAACCGCCCACCAAGGCCCAGGCTACGCCCATTGCCGTCCCGATCAGTTGCGCGGTAAAGGTCACGCCGCCCAAGCCGCCCAGCGCTTTGCTGCCAAAAATACCCGCGGCCAGGCCACCCCAGGCACCACACAGGCCATGCAGGGGCCATACACCCAGCACGTCGTCAATCTTCCATTTGTTTTGCGTCAAGGTGAACATCACCACAAAAATTGCCCCGGCAATGCCGCCCACCACCAATGCGCCCAACGGGTGCATCAGGTCTGAGCCGGCGCAAACCGCCACCAAGCCCGCCAAGGGGCCGTTGTGA
>JANOVW010000061.1:0-5427 GCA_031417575.1 Rhodoferax sp.
GCACCACCGCCTGCGCCACTGGGCAACACCAAGCGGATCGGCCGGGTGGGCCACGTGGCCTGGGCATAAACCAGGCTCAGTGGCGAGGCCACCAGTGCGCCGCCAAAGGCCTGAAGAACCCGCCGGCGCTTAAGGAGCAAAGTGGGTGAGATGAAATTCATGCAAATCTCCTGTTTTAAATAGATGCCATCAGGCTTGTATTTGCCGTGGCTTGATCAGCGCATCGGCCGCGAACACGCCCTGCCCTCGGGGCAAAACAAACAGCGGGTTGATGTCAATTTCTGCCACATGCTCTTTCAAGTCTAGGGCCAGAGCTGCCAGCTTGACAAGCGTGTCTACCAGCGCTTCAACGTCTGCTTTGGGTCGGCCACGGGCTCCGTCGAGGATGGGAAAAGCCTTGATCTCGCGCACCATGTCGATCGCCTCGCTGCGTGTGATCGGCAAGATACGGAAACTCACGTCCTTCAGCACCTCGGCAAAAATGCCGCCCAACCCGAACATGATGGCGGGCCCAAACAAAGGGTCGTTGTTGATACCCACGATCACTTCAACGCCGCCTGAAACCATGGCCTGAACCAACACACCATCAATGTGGGCTTTGGGGGCGTATTGCCGGGCATTGTCCAGAATATCCTGGTAGGCCTGGCGCACGCCTGCCGCATCGGCTAAACCAATGCGAACGCCGCCCGCTTCTGTTTTGTGCGGAATGCCCGCCGACATGATCTTCAGCGCGACCGGAAAACCGAGTTGCTGAGCGCTGGCAACGGCTTCGTCGGCGCTGGTGGCCAGCGCTTCGGGCGTGACGGAAATGCCGTAATCGGCCAACACTTGCTTGGCCAGGTATTCAGGCAAGTCCTGCTGTTGGGTGGCCATCATGCGTTGTTGATTTGGCCGGTGAATGCGCAAGATGGGCTCGGCGGCGATGCGCAAACAGTCTTGCTGGGCCTTGGCAAAACGCCACAATGCGTCCATCCCCAACACGCAGCGCACGGGTGTGTCGTACCGGGGCACCTGGGCTTGCGCCAACGCGTCGTAGCCTTCTTGTGTGGTGGCCTCGTTGGCAACCCAGGCCACCAAAATGGGCTTGTCGGTCGAACGCGCCACTTGCGCCACCCATTTCGCCAGTTGTATTCCCACCGCGCCTGAAACCGCCGCCAGACAAACGCCCATCATGTCGACCTGCGGGTCATTCACCACCAAGCGCAACGATTCGATCATGTTCTCTTGTTTGGCCGCAATGTTGCCCGTCAGGTCAATCGGGTTGTTCAGCCCCGCATAAGGCGGCAAAATTTCCTTGAGCCGCGCCAGGGTTTCAGGCGAGAGCGCAGGCAATTCAAGCCCGGCGGGCGCGCAGTGGTCGGCCATCAAGACGCCAGCACCGCCTGACAGCGTTACCACGGCCACCCGGTTGCCTTTTGGTTTGCGCGGGGTCAACAAGGCATGGGCCCGGTCGGCCAGTTCGTTCACATCGGCCACCTCAATGATGCCGCTTTGCCGAAACGCCGCCCGGTAGAGCGCCATGGCACCGCCCAGGTTGGCGGTGTGCGACGCAGCGGCCCGCGCTCCAGCCTCCGAGCTGCCAACTTTCCACAACAAATAGGGTTTGCCAACCGCCAGGGCTTTGCGGCCGATCTGAACCACGCGATGCGCGTCCTTGAACCCTTCAACATAGGAGACCACCATGCCGGTCTGCGGGTCATCCAGGTACCAATCGACCATGTCCAGCGAGGTGGTGGCGGCTTCATTGCCGGTCGATTGGTAGTTCTGAAAACCCAGCCCCTGCGCGTTGGCCAGCATCATCACGGTATTGCCCCAGGCACCGCTCTGGGATGTCATGCTGATCGGGCCTTTGAGGTAGGTAAAACCGTAAGGCGCACCAAAACCCAGGCTGAAGCCTTTGCCCACGCTGATCATCCCCTGGCAGTTGGGCCCAATCAGGGTGATGCCGTATTGGCGCGCCAGGCTGACCAATTCGGCTTGCGCGGCTTCACCGCCCGGGCCCATTTCAGAAAATCCGGAGGTGATCAAGATGACATGGGTGATGCCTTTGCGGCCGCAATCAGCCAGTTGTGCAGCAACCTGATCAGCGGCAACCGCAATCAGGGCTACATCAGGCACCTGCGGCAATGAAGCCACGTCTGGGTAACACGGCCAGTCCAACACCCGCTCATAACGCGGATTCACCGGGTAGACCTGCCCGTCAAACCCCATATTTTTCAGATGCAGCAACGGTTGCCCACTGGGCTTGGTGGTGGTGGTTGACGCACCGATCACAGCGATTGAACGGGCATAAAACATGGGCGAAAAATAAATCGCAGCGGGCTGAACCGGCGACAGCCGGTTGACATTAGGAGCAGTGGGCGAATGCGTCATGGGTAAGGGCGACCAAAGTGAGAGGATGTAAATGGAGTTGCCGATTCAAAACAGGGCATCGTGCGCTTCTGTCAACAGCCGTTTCATGCGGGCGGCAACGGTTTCGACGGCGTTGAAGTAGCCCACACTTTGGCCTGCGGGCGAGTGCATCAGGGGTTCAATCTGGTGCTCGTCGATCGCGCCCAGCAAATCACCAATCAGAATATCTTGAAGTGGCATTTTCAGGGGGCGTGGCGCGCCAGCGACCTCCCACTCATCGCTCCAGGCGGTTTTGATCTGGCGCAGCGTTTTGCCACTGTCTGCACGCGAGATTACCGTGTCTTCAATGCCAGCCGCCAAAAGCTTTTGAAATACGGCGTCGGGCAAATGACTGCGGTATTCTTCGGTGGTCAGCCAGGCCGTTCCAAGCCACACGCCCTGCGCGCCCAGGGCCAGCGCCGCCACAATATGCCGCCCCGTGGCCACGCCGCCAGCCGCCAATACGGGCACACCGACTGCAGCGGCCATGTCCACAATTTGCGGCAACAACGAAAACGTGCCAATCGTGCCCGTGTGGGCTCCCGCGTCGTAGCCTTGTGCCACCAGCGCGTCCAGCGGTTTGGTGAGTGCACCCCGCGCATGTTTGGGCGAACCCACCAGGGCGATCACTTTTTTGCCGGCTTGGCGAAACGTCTTCACCATGACATCCGGCGCGCCAATGCCGCAGGCAACGACATCGACATCCGATTGAAGAATCGTTTGCACCTGACGCAGCGCCATGTCTTGTGAACGCACGAAGCGCGAACGCATGCCCGGCCCGGAACCCTGTGGAATCTGATATTTTTCGTAGAGAGAGCGAACGAAATCGCGGTGAGCTTGCGGCAATTGGGCTTCGATCGCCGCGCGGTCGTCTTGCTCGGGCATGCCCGAAGGCAGCACCAGGTTCACACCAAACGGTTTTTTGCCCACTTGGGCCCGAATCCAGGCCAGGTCTTGTGCAATTTCCTCGGGGGTATGCCGTGTTGCACCCAAAACACCCAAACCGCCCTGGCGTGACACTTGGCTCACCACCTCGCGGCCATGGCAAAAGGCGAATATCGGGTTTTGCATCCCCAAGCTGCGAACCAGGGGGGTCATCAAACGCTCGCTCACAGCTTGGCTCATGGCGTGAATCCTGCCAACGCGCCGGTATCAGACTGCAAGGGTGTAATTAAGGGCGTGTTGTAGGGGCTGTCAGCTACCGTCCAGGGCGGTTTGTTTTCCATCCGGAAAATTTGCCGCAAGTGCACTTCGTCGGGGCCGTCGGCAATCCGCATGGCCCGCATGTGCGCGTAAATGCCGTGAATGGGCGTGTCGTCACTGCCACCCATGGCGCCGTAAACCTGCACGGCACGATCAGCAATACCCTGCACCATGCGTGGTACCACCACTTTGATGATGGAGACATCGCGCCAGGCCGCGGCGTGGCCATCGCGATCCAGCAGCCAGGCTGCGCGTTGCACCAGTAATCGGGCTTGCTCTACCTCAATACGCGATTCCGCAATCCAGCGTTGCACCGTGTCGTAATCTGCCAAAGCGCGCCCAAAGGTTTGTCGCTCGGCCGCCCTCGCCATCATCAGTTCAATCAACACTTCGGCCGAACCCAGCGCCCGCATGCAATGGTGAATTCGGGCCGGGCCCAGCCGGGTTTGGGCCACTTTGAAGCCGTGGCCTTCCTGTCCGAGCAGGTTGGCGCGGGGGACCCGTACCTGATCGAACTGGATCTCGGAGGCGGCAGACGATGGATTCAAAAGGCCCATAAAGCGCAAATCGCGGACGATTTTGAGGCCGGGCGTATCCATTGGGACAATCACGGCACTGTGCCGCTGGTTGCGCGCTGCACCAATATCCGTCGCTCCCATCACGATCAGGAATTTGCAGCGCGGATGAGAAGCGCCGCTGCAATACCACTTGCGGCCATTCAAAACGTAATCATCCCCTTCACGTTGGATCGAAAACTGCAGATTGGTCGCATCTGACGAACCAACGTCGGGCTCGGTCATGGCAAATGCCGATCGGGCATTTCCTGTCAACAATGGTTGCAGCCACAGGCGCTTTTGCTCAGGCGTGCCCGCGTGTTGCAACGTGATCATGTTGGGTACGTCGGGCGCGTGGCAGTTGAAAACTTCACTGGCCCACGGCAGCCGACCCATGATTTCAGCCACCGCGCCAAACGCCAGGTTGCTCAGGCGCGTGCCCGGCTCATCGGCGGCCAAATCTGCCAGCGCCATGTTCCACAGTCCCAGAGCGTGGGCTTTATCCCGCAACCCATCCAACCACGGCGGTGATCCGTTGTGGGTGCGAACCCATTCGGCCCAGTCGCGGTGGCGTGGCAGCAGCTCGGCATCAAAAAACGCCTGCACCTTGGCGCCGATTTCTTGGGTGGAGGCTGATTCAGAAAAATCCATTGCAATTCCTAGTGTTGGGAACCTGCCAACCCTTTTGTTGAACCACTAAAAATATTATCTGTCTGATATTCAGACGGTGTGATGAATATATTGACAGCATTCCCTACTCCTGTCAAGATTGCTTTCACCACGTTTTTGCGCTGTATTCATGCTGCCTGCTTCACTGGAAAAAGATCCCCAATTTGCCTACACCTTGGCGCGTGGCTTGCAGGTGCTGCGGGCATTTGACGGCGCCGGGGGCAGTTTGGGCAACCGCGAGATTGGCCAAATCGTCGGTATTCCGCGCTCCACCGCCGCCCGATTAACACGAACCTTGAGCTTGCTGGGGTATTTGCAATACGACCAGCCCACCCAACGCTACAGCCTCACGGCCGCCATGTTGACCTTGGCCTACCCCGTTTTGGCGCAACTGCCGGTGCGCCGAGTGGCCAGGCCCCATATGCAGGAATTGGCCAACCGGGTAAAAGGATCGGTTTCTTTAGCCATGCGGGATGGCTTGAGGCTGGTTTTGGTCGAAAGCTGTGTTGACCCCAAGGCCGTCACCCGGCCCGATATTGGGGCCTTGCGCGAGATGGGCTCCACCGCTTTGGGAATGGCTTACCTGGCCGGGCTCGCTTCCGTTGCCCGA
>JANOVW010000062.1:0-5807 GCA_031417575.1 Rhodoferax sp.
CATGCCTGCGGCCATTGTCAAAATGCTGAACGAAACGCTCAACCAAGTGCTGCGTATGCCCGACCTGCGTGAAAAGATCTCTGGCGAAGCGGTTGAACCCCTGCCGATGAGCCCGGAGCAATTTGGCCAGTTTGTGGTGACCGACATTGCACGCTGGAGCAAGCTGGCCAAAGAGCGAAATATTCAATTGGACAGTTAATATAATAAATAAAAAGACATATTGTTCTCATATTAATTACACAATAAGCTATTAATTATATATCAATTTAGTTATTAATTTATACAACATGGCATTAAATACAAAAATACAAGCAGATCACAACGCACCCGCCATCACGCGCCTGTTGGCCGAATTTGCGGTCAATCACCCTTCCAGAGGCTGGAGCGACGCGGTAGACCACGAGGCGCACCGCACCTTTTTAAACTGGCTGGGCTGTGCAGTGGGTGCCTCCGGGCACGAGGCGGCCGATGCTGCCTTGGCTGCGGTGCAGATGCTGCAACCCGCCGCGCAGGCCAGCGTATTGGGTCGTGCCAGTGCAACACAGGGTGCAAAAGGCACTAAGGACACCCTTGATGCCAAAGAGGCTCAAGGGCGGGCTTGCAAGGTCGATATGGCCAGTGCTGCGCTGCTCAACGGCATCACCTCACACACCTTCGATTTTGACGACACGAATATCAAAACCATCATCCACCCGGCCGGGCCAGTCGCTTCAGCGCTGCTGGCGCTGGCCGAAGGCCTGAGCGGCACGCCCGCGCTCAATGGCCGGGTGATCTCAGGCCGCGAGTTGATCGACGCGCTGGTCATCGGCATCGACGTGAGCTGCCGCGTAGGCAACGCCATGTACCCCGATCATTACGACCGGGGCTGGCACATCACCGGCTCCACCGGCACGCTGGGCGCGGCGGCGGGTTGTGCACGTTTGCTGCGTCTCGATGTTCAAAAAGCCCAAATGGCCCTGGGCATCGCCGCCTCGCAACCGGTGGGCATGCGCGAGCAGTTTGGCAGCATGACCAAACCCTTCCACCCCGGCGGCGCAGCCCGTGCGGGGCTGATGAGCGCCCTCTTGGCAAGCCAGGGTTTTACGGCCAGCCCCAAAGCCGTTGAAGCCCCGCGCGGCATGATGCAAACCATCTCCACCAAAAACGATTGGAACGAAATCACCCACGAGCTGGGCCAGCGTTTCGAGATCAGCTTCAACAGCTACAAACCGTTCGCCTGCGGCATCGTGATTCACCCCACCATTGACGCCGCCACCCAGTTGCGCGCCCAAGGCGTGAAACCCGAAGACTTGGAGGGCATTGAACTCAAGGTGCATTCGCTGGTGCTCGAACTCACCGGCAAAAAGGAACCGCAAGACGGCCTGCAAGCCAAGTTCAGCGTCTACCACGGCTTTGCTGCCGGGCTGATGATGGGCCAGGCCACGGAAGACGAATACCACGACGATTTCGTCACCCGCCCCGACATGGTGGCGCTGCGCCGCAAAGTAGTTGCCACCGTCGACGACTCCATCCACGAAGCCAGTGCCGACGTGACCGCTGTTTTAAAAGACGGTCGGCGCGTGCATGTATTCGTCAAAAACGCCATCGGTTCGCTGGAGAACCCCATGACAGATGCCATGCTGGAAGGCAAGTTTCATGGGTTGTGTGATCCGGTTTTGGGGGCTGCACAGAGCCGCGAATTGATTGCTGCGCTGTGGCAAGTTGGCCAAGCTGCCGACTTGGCGCAAGTGGTTCGGCTTGCCAGTTGATTTGCCTGGCTGCGCGTTGGCTCCTTCAGGGCCGGCAACAGAACTTCAAAACTGCTCGAAAGTTCCGACGGTTGCACAACAATAGAAACCTTTCAAAGGAGACCCAATGACAACCGCCAACTTCAACTTCACCGGCAAAACCGCCCTCGTCACCGCCACCAGCGGCATTGGGCTGGGCATTGCCATGGCCTTGCGAGACGCGGGAGCACGGGTGATTGCGGCGGGGTTGGCACCGGCTGACATGGGCAGCTTGCAGGGCCTGGACTACCGGGCGCTGGACGTGACCGACCCGGCTTCCATCGCCAGCCTGTTCAACAGCCTGGACAAACTGGACATCCTGGTCAACGCGGCGGGCATCATCCGCCGCGCGACCGAGCATGAACCCGATGTGTTTGAGCAGGTGATCGCCGTCAACCTCAACGGCACCATGCGCTGTTGCCAGGCGGCAAAACCGTTGCTGCTGCAATCCAGGGGCAGCGTGGTCAACATCGCTTCCATGCTGAGCTTTTTTGGCGGCGCCCATGCGCCCGGCTACAGTGCCAGCAAGGGCGGCGTGGCGCAGCTCACCAAGAGCCTGGCCAACGCCTGGGCCCCGCAAGCCGTACGGGTGAATGCAGTGGCGCCCGGCTACATTGCCACCGCGCTCACGCTGCCCTTGCAAGACGACCCCACCAAAAGCGGCCCCATCGTGTCACGCACCCCCATGGGCCGCTGGGGCACGCCCGCAGACGTGGCCGGGCCCGTGCTGTTTTTGTGTTCTGACGCGGCGGCGTTTGTCACCGGGGTCATCTTGCCGGTAGACGGCGGTTATTTGGTTTATTGATGCGGATCGGCTCCAGACTTTAACGGCCACAACGTCCGATACACATCCACTGCATGCTATCTTATTCATAACAAAATGAGCAATTCGAACCTGCCCCCCAACACACCGGCAAACGCCGCGGACACCGCCCGCATGCCCTACCAACTACCCTTCCCCGCCGACGCCAAGGCCGAGATCGTGGTGGGCAGTGTGATACCGCAGGACGAACGCGTTTGGGTGCCGCAAGCGCCCGATGTATGGTTTCGGCCCCTGTGCCTGAACACCGTGCAGGGGTATTGGGTCAACCTGTTGCGGGTGCGCAAAGCCGGCGTTTTGAGTCGCCACCGCCACCCGGCCCCCGTGCACGGCATGGTGCTGCGCGGGCAATGGCATTACCTGGAGCACGATTGGGTGGCCACCGAAGGCAGTTATGTGTTTGAGCCGCCGGGTGAAACGCATACGCTCGTCGTGCCAGAAAACGTACCCGAAATGATCACCCTGTTTCACATCACAGGGGCGATGATTTACGTCGACCCGTGGGGACAGCAAACCGGCTACGAAGACGTATTCAGCAAGATTGAACTGTGCCGCAAACACTACACGGCGTGCGGTTTGGGGGCCGATTACGTCAACCAATTCATCCGCTGAGCGCCGGGCTTCTTTTGCGTATGAGTTTTGCGCCTTGGTTTGATGCGTGAACTGCCGCGCTGACTTGGCGCATTTTTTACACAACCGGGTGCCCGGCCAGACACCGGAAACCGTTGATAATTTGGCTTTGTAGATCGCGCCGGATACCCCACTTTCCACAACCCTCGCCATGACCACTTACACACCCGCTGCGGGCCTGCTGGACAACACCCCCATGACCGAAGGCCGTTACATCGCCCATGCGGCGGTTGGCTGCAAAGACCTGGACGAAACCGCACGCTGGTATTCTGACGTGATGGGCGCTCAACCCGTGCGCATTCTGGATGACCGGGTCACCTTCAGCTTTGGGGGTGTTTTACAACTGGTTTGCCACCTTGAAAAACGCACCGTGGTGCGCAACCCGCGGGCCTACCCACAACACTTTGGCCTGACGTTTTTGCGCATGGAAGACTTTGACCGCCTGGCGGCACATGTGCAAAAACTGGGTGTCAAGTTGCTGGTACCACCGGCCAAACGATTCCCTGATACCCCGCACGAACACCAAACCATGATGGCGGTTGACCCATCAGGCAACGTGGTGGAGTTCAAGTGTTACGTAAAACCCGAAAACAGCTATTAAACCGCTCATCTTTTAGAAAACCGGCATTCCTGACGTTCCAACCTTGCAAACCCATCGAGCCTTTGTGACATGACCCACAACTTCCTGGACACCCCCAAGCGCAGCGTCAAACCCCGCGATTTCGGCATCAACTCGATGATCGACAACGGCGTTCCGACCAAATACTTCATCGACGTGGTTGAAAGTGATTCCGCTTTGATCGACTTCGTCAAATTCGGCTGGTGTACCGCCTTGGTTACCGCTGATCTTGAGAAAAAAATCGAGTGCCTGGTGGCCAACAATGTGAACTACTACTTTGGTGGCACGCTGTTTGAAAAAGCGCTGTCGCAAAACAAGCTCGACGCGTTCTACCAGTTCCTCAAAAACTTTGACTGCAAGTTCATGGAAGTGTCGGACGGCACGCTCACCATATCCAGCAAAGACAAGGCCAAACACATTGGCAATTTCGCCAAAGAATTTGTCGTGCTCAGCGAAGTTGGCAAGAAAGATATTGACGAAGCCAACAACATGCCCATTTCACGCTGGATCGATGAAATCCACAGCGACCTGGCCGCCGGTGCCACCAAGGTGATTCTGGAAGCGCGTGAATCCGGCAAAAGCGGCATTTGCGATGCAGACGGCAACCTGCGGGCCGATCTGGTAGAGAGCATCACCAAATCGCGCTTTCGTGCAGCTGATGCCTTGTGGGAAGCGCCCAACAAGCAGTTGCAAACCAGCCTCATTTCTTCGATTGGCCCCAATGTCAACCTGGCCAATATTGCCTTTGGCGACATCGTGGGCCTGGAAACCCTGCGCCTGGGCATTCGCTCCGACACCTTTGATTTGTACAACGCCACTGGCAGCCGTTACGCCGAACTGCAAGGCGACCGGGCACCGTTTGACCACCCAGACCGCCGGGGTTCGTCGGGCCTTGTGGGCGACCGCGTGCGTCAGGTACGCGCGCCCCGCTAGTCCTGCGTGCTGCTACAAAACGCGCAATGCCCCGCATCACCCTGAACATCCTGCAAGGCCAGGACACGCCCTACCCGGCCGCCGATATCAATATCGTTATCGACGTTATCCGGGCCTTCACGGTCAGCCACCTGGCGTTTTCAAAAGGTGTTGATGTGATCTATTTGGTCAACACGGTTGCCGAGGCGCTGGCCTTGCGCACCCGGCACCCCGGCATGTTGCTGGCTGGCGAAGTCGATGCCCTGCCGATTGACGGCTTCGATCTCGACAACTCACCCCACACCTTTTCGCTGGCCGAATTGGCAGGCAAATCACTGGTGCAAAAAACCACCAACGGCGTAAAAGCCACGCTGCTGGCCCTGAATGCCAAAACCGTGATGGTGACCGGGCTTTCGAATGCCCGCACCACCGCGCTGCACGCGCGCCGCCTGGCGCAAGACCTGGCCCGTTCATCGGGCGATGACGCGACAACCTGCACCATCAATGTGATTGCCTCGCACCCCGACGACGACGACGACGTGGCTGTTGCCCAGTACATCCGCAGCATTGTGCTGGGACAAAACGATTTGCTGCTGGCGCAGGTACAGCAACGCATCAGCAGCTCGCGCCCGGCCCAAAAGTTTCTCGATCCGGCACAACCAGAATTCAAATCGCAAGATATTCCGTTTTGCCTGCAAGAAGCCGCCCCCGAATTTGTCATGGTGGTGCAAAGTGGCCAACCATTGCCCAAAATTGTGCGGCAAGTGGCTTTGCAGCCTCTGGCTTCCTGAAACCCTGGGCTACCGGCGAACGCATCAGGCAAAGGGCTCTCACAATGAGCCGACCGGCGCTCTACGGGCTTGCCAGGCCAGAAAAACCGGCTTAACTGTTTTCCAGCATCGCCCGCAATTGCGCCTTGGCAATTTTTTCCAGTGTGGAACGCGGAAAGTCGTCAATCAGCCGCGTCTCAACCGGGCGTTTGAAATCCGCCAACTGAGCCGTGCAGGCCGCGCCCACACGCTCTGCCAGCCCAGCCAACTCGGCTACGGGCATCTCGGGC
>JANOVW010000063.1:0-2133 GCA_031417575.1 Rhodoferax sp.
GGGCTGTGGGTACCTGGGTAAGCCAGGGTGGTGATGTCAAACTCGAATTTTTGCAAACGCTGCTGGTACAACGCAAAATCCACCGGCCGGAAATTGAGCTTGATGCCCAGTTTTTCCAGATTGCGGATCCACGGCGTAACAGTACGGGCACCGCCTTCATTGCTGTCGAGGTATTCGATGACCATGGCCTTGCCTTGCGCATTGCGCAATGCGCCATCCTTGATCTCCCAACCCGCTTGGCGCAACAACTCGCGCGCTTTGAGCAGGTTGCCACGCAAAGAATCGTTGCCATCGGTACGCGGCGGTTTGAACGCAGGCCCAAAAGTGGCCGCTGGCAATTGCGGCCGCAACGGCTCCAGCAACGCCAGTTCTTCGGCTGAAGGCATGCCCTGGGCCTGGCAATCGGTGTTGCCAAACATGCCGCTGATACGCTGGTAGGCGTTGTAAAACAGCTGGCGGTTCATGTATTCGTAGTCATACGCCAGACCCAACGCCTGGCGCACCCGCACGTCCTTGAACAACTCGCGGCGGGTGTTCAGCACATAACTCTGAAACCCCGACGGCAGCCGGTGTTTGAACTCGGTTTTCACCAGTTCGCCTGAATCAAATTTGCGCCCGGTAACCCGCCGGGCCCAATCACCCGCCGAGAAAAATCGCATCAAATCGAACTCGCCGGCCTTGAGGGCTTCAAGCCGGGCGGTATTGTCTTTGTAAATCTTGACAGTGATCTTTTCAAAGTTGTTGGAACCTCTGCGCACCGGCAAATCACGTGCCCAGTAGGTTTTATCAAGCACATAGGTGATGTCTTTGCCAAATTTGACGGGACCGATTTTGTACGGGCCGCTGCCGATCGGGATGTCGGTGACCACTTGGTCAAATGTTTTGGCAGGGGTCTTGATGGCGCCGGTTTTGGGGTCAACCTCCTGGCCCCACTTGCGGCTGAAAACCGGCAGGCCACCCACCGTGATCGGCAATTCGCGATTGGGCTTTTTGAAACGGTAGCGCAAGCTGCGGTCATCCAACACATCAATACCGGCCACGTCTTCCAGAATGTTTTTATAGGCGGGCGAGGTGTATTTGCCCATCAGCGTGTCATAGCTGTGTTTGACATCAGCCGCAAGAACCGGGTCGCCGTTGTGAAAGCGCGCTTGCGGGCGTATGGTGAACAACACAGAAAGGCCATCCGCTGCTACCTCTACCTCGCTGGCCAGCAGCCCGTAGGCCGAGCCGGTTTCATCCATGGCACCGGCCAGCAGCGAGTCGAACATCATGCCGGCCAGATAAGCCGGGGCGCTACCCTTGATGGTGAACGGGTTGTATTTGTCAAATGTGGAATTGCGCACATTGCTGACCAAACGCAGTTCCCCGCCTTTGGGGGCTTGCGGGTTGACGTAGTCAAAGTGGGTAAAACCCGCCGGGTACTTCAGATCGCCCCACAGGGCATAGCCATGTACAGCCCAAACCGGCGGGCCCGAAGCGGCAGCCAGAAGGCAAAACAGGAAGGTGCGTAAACATCGCATGCGACAATTCTGCATCATTCGCGGCTTGTCGATGGGGTGAGCGCCCACGCAACCACACAGCAATCACAAAAAGGAGCAACCATGGGCTTTCTGGCTGGCAAAAAACTTCTCATTACCGGTGTTTTGAGCAACCGCTCTATCGCCTATGGCATCGCCAAAGCTTGCCACCGTGAAGGGGCCGAGCTGGCTTTTAGCTACGTGGGCGAGCGTTTCAAAGACCGCATCACCGAATTTGCGGCCGATTGCGGCTCCCAACTCATTTTTGATTGTGATGTGGGTTCTGACGAGCAAATTGCCGCGATGTTCAAAGACCTGTCAGCCACCTGGCCCACTTTTGACGGCTTTGTGCACGCCATTGGTTTCGCCCCGCGCGAGGCCATTGCCGGCGATTTTCTGGATGGCCTGACGCGTGAAAGCTTCCGCATTGCCCACGACATCAGCGCCTACAGCTTTCCGGCCATGGCCAAGGCAGCCCTGCCCATGCTGAACGCCAAAAGCGCCCTGCTCACCCTCACCTACCTGGGCGCCCTGCGCACCGTGCCCAACTACAACACCATGGGTTTGGCCAAAGCGTCGCTCGAAGCTTCGGTGCGTTACCTGGCGGAATCCTTGG
>JANOVW010000064.1:0-2897 GCA_031417575.1 Rhodoferax sp.
ATGAATTTGGCTGAGCACGTCTGGGTGCTGGCGCAGGGGCAATTGATCGCCGAGGGCCCACCCGCCCAAATCGCAGCCAATGAAACCGTGATTGAGGCCTACCTGGGGCATGGCACCGCAGCCCGGTTGCGCGGCGCGGCCTCATCCATAAAGGCCGCCCAGGCATGAGCACCGCGTCGGGCTTCTCCCGCGCAAGCTCGCAACCAGGTGCGCAAAACGGTAGCGCGCCAGCGAATGCACTGCTCTGCATAACCGGTTTGCAGGGTGGTTACGGCGCGGTGGAAATCTTGCGGGGTGTTGATCTGCAGGTGATGCCGGGCGAAATCGTAGCCCTCCTGGGCAGCAACGGCGCCGGAAAAACCACGCTCAACCATCACATTTGCGGCATCTGCACCGCTTGGGCCGGTCAGGTGCGTTTTGACGGGCACGAGATCGGCCGGGCGCACTACCGCGATGTCGTCAAGGCGGGCTTGATTCAGGTACCCGAGGGTCGAAAAGTGTTTCCCAACCTCTCGGTATTGGAAAACCTTGTCCTGGGCTCGATCACCCGGGCGCGCGAGCGTCGCACATCCAATCTTGAAAAAGTTTTCACCATTTTCCCTCGGCTCAAAGAACGCATCACCCAACTGGCGGGCACCTTGAGTGGCGGTGAACAACAAATGCTGGCCATCGGGCGCGGCTTGATGGCCGAGCCCAAGTTACTGATCCTGGATGAGCCCTCCTTGGGCTTGTCGCCCTTGTTGGTCGAAGAAATGTTTGCGCTCATCAAACGACTCAATGAGGAAGGTCTGGCCATCTTGCTGGTAGAACAAAACGTCGCACAGTCGCTCGATATTGCGGGCCGCGCCTATGTTCTTGAAAATGGCAGCGTGCGTTTTTCAGGCAGTTCGCAGGCACTGCTCCAAAGCGATGAATTGCGTCGCGCTTATTTGGGCGTTTAACCATGTCTTGCAAAAAATATTTGACAAACGGGCGTTTTGTTCTTGTATTCATTGCACAAATAGCTTCTTTTTTTATAGCATTTCCCGCAACATCCCAAACCCTTGCTCCCCTGCGCATACTGGTCGGCGTACCGGCTGGCGGCAGCACCGACACGATTGCCCGCGCTCTGGCCATTGATATGGGGCGCAGCCTGGGGCGTACGGTGATCGTCGAAAACCGCCCGGGTGCCGGTGGCAATATCGCCGCAGAGGCCGTGGCCAAATCGGCCCCCGATGGCAACACCCTGCTGATGAGTTTTACCAGCCACGCCATCAATGCCACGCTGTACCCCAGCTTGGCGTTTGACCCAGTCAAAGATTTCACACCCATCACCTTGGTCGCCACCGCACCCGCCATGCTGGTAGCCCACCCTGATTTCGCCGCCAAGGATTTGCGCAATTTGGTTGAACTGGCCCGTGCGCAACCGGGCAAATTCAATTTTGCCGTGGGTGGAATCGGCTCCTCTTTGCACATGGCCGGTGATGCATTCAAAATGCGCGCCGGACTGTTCATCGTCAACATTCCCTACCGGGGTACGGCCCCGGCCCTGGCCGATGTTCTTGCAGGCCAGGTCGGCCTGATGTTCGCGCCGATGGTAGGCGCACAAACCCAGGTGCGTGCCGGGAAATTACGCGCCCTGGCCGTCACCAGTGCGAACCGCCTGCCTTCGCTGCCCGAAGTGCCGGCCATAGCCGAGGTATTGCCGGGTTTTGAATCCAGCGCCTGGTTCGGCCTGTTTGGCCCACCGCGCATGGCACCCGAACTGCTCAAACGCATCCATGAGGCTGCACGCGAAGCTGTGAACCGGCCCGAGGTGCGCAAGCGGCTGGAGGGTGAAGGCCTGCAATTGGTTGGCAATACGCCCGACGAGTTTTCACGCTTTGTGCAAAGCGAAATTCAACGCTGGTCTGTGGTCGTGAAATATTCAGGCGCGAAGCCGGAGTAAACATGACCCCAGTGGAAACCATGCCCGCGCCGCAGCCCCAATCGCTCGCCCAAAAGCTGATCGCCAAGGCCGCGGGCTGCGCAAGCGTGGCGGTGGGCGACATCGTCACCTGTCAGGTTGACCTGGCGATGTTCCATGATTCTTCCGGGCCGCGCCGCCTCAAACCCATGCTCGAAGAACTGGGTGCCGATATTTGGGATCGTTCCAAAGTGGTTTTGGTGATGGACCATTACGTGCCCGAGCGTGATGATGCCTCGCGCAAGATCGTACGCATTGCGCGCGACTGGGCGCGCGAAAAAAACCTGCCGCACGTTTACGACAGCCAGGGCATTTGCCATGTGGTGGTGCCGCAGCATGGGCATATTCGCCCGGGCCTGTTTTGCGTGGGTGGCGATTCCCACTCCCCCACTGGCGGGGCGTTTGGCGCCTACATGTTTGGCATTGGCAGCACCGAAATGCTGGGTGTCGTTGTCACCGGCGAAATCTGGCTGCGGGTGCCACAGACCATCGCCCTGAACTGGCAAGGGCAGCTTGCCAGCGGCGTCTGCGCCAAAGACATGATGCTCTTCACCATTGCGCGCGTTGGCATGAACGGTGCGGCCTACCAGGCGGTTGAGTTTTGCGGTGAAGCCGTGATGGCGCTATCGATGCAAGAGCGCATGACCTTGTGCAACATGAGCGCGGAATTGGGTGCGCAGGCGGGGTTGGTCGCACCCGACACCGTTACCCGCGACTGGCTGACACAGGTGGCTGGCGTCGCACCCGCATCGTTGCACGGCCTGGAAACCTGGCGTTCAGACCCTGGCTCCCAAGATGTCGTCCACACGCTGGATGCCAACGCGTTAAGCCCCCAACTCGCCGCCCCACACAGCCCCGCGCATGGCGTACCCCTGGCCGAACATGCACACACACGGATTGACGTGGCTTACATCGGTGCCTGCACCGGTGCCAAACTCGACGACCTTCGTTT
>JANOVW010000065.1:0-2579 GCA_031417575.1 Rhodoferax sp.
CATGGCCCTCGCGCGCGGCGCGGCGGGCGTAGATGTTCAGCAGCTCGGCGGCGCTGTCGCGGATTTGCTCGGCAGCTTTGCGTTTGGCTTTCTCCCACTGGCCACTGCCCAGGCGGTGCAGCGGTGCTTCATCCGCACTGACCCCGGTGTAGCGGCTGATCAGCTGCAACTGGCTGACGGGCACATACAACGTGGCCTTGTCGGCGTATTCGAGGTGCAAAAATTCCTGGATTTCGGGTTCGCCATTGGCCTGTAGTTGGCCCAAATCCAGGTTCACCAAACCCCGGTAACGCCCAATGCCGTGGGCGCTGTGCACCACTGGGTCGCCCACGTTCAACTCGCTCAGGTCTTTGATAAGCGCTTCGACGTCGCTGACCTGCTCCTGCTTTTTCTTGCGCCGCGAGGTCGGCCCGGCGGCGAAGAGTTCGGTTTCTGTGACCAGGTCGATGCCACCTGCGGCATCCTCGGGCAGCCAGCTGAAACCCGCTTGCAAGAGCGAAGTGGCAATGCCCAGCGGTTCGCTGCTGGTCTGGAAGTCTTCCAGTGAATCAAAAGCGGGCGGGCTGAGCTGCGAGGCCCGCAGAAAATCCAGCAGGCTTTCGCGCCGGCCGTCACTCTCGGCCAGGATCAACAGGCGTTGTTGGGTGTTGCGTGCGTGGGTTTTCAGTGCAGCCAGCGGATCATCAGCGCCGCGTATCACCGTGAGGTTGGGCAGTACTTCAAACTCGGGGTAAGGCGATGGTTCATCAACGGGCACACCCGATTGCCCCGTAACGCCAGGCTGTGCCGGGCTGGTACGTGGGCGAATGCCGAGTTGCGCAAACGGTTTGCCCAGGCGGTAGAACTGTTCGGCATTCAGAAACAAGGCCTCGGGCGGCAAAACCGGGCGTTCGGGGTCGCCCTGGGCCAGCCGATAGCGTTCTTGCGCGTCTTGCGTGAAGCTGTTGAAGGCAGTTTCCAGGTCGCCATGCAGCACCACTGTGGCGGCGTGGGCTGTACCGGCTCCCAAATAATCAAAAACGGTGGCGGTGTCGTCAAAAAACAGGGGCAAATAGTATTCAATGCCCGCTGTGGCGACGCCAATACCGATGTCTTTGTAAATGCGGCTCTTGGTCGGGTCGCCTTCCAGCAGTTCGCGCCAGCGTTTGCGGAACTTGGTGCGGGCCGCGTCGTCCATCGGGAACTCGCGCCCCGGCAGCAGTCGCACTTCGGGCACCGGATACAGGCTGCGCTGGCTGTCCGGGTCAAAGGTGCGGATGCTGTCAATCTCGTTGTCCCACAAATCGACCCGGTACGGCACCAGGCTGCCCATGGGAAAAAGATCAATCAGGCCACCACGCACGGCGTATTCGCCGGGGCTGACCACCTGGGTGACATGGTTGTAACCCGCCAAGGTGAGTTGCGCCTTGAATTTGGCTTCATCCAACTGCTGTTTGACTTTGAACTCAAAGGTATAACCCGCCAAAAAACCCGGCGGCGCCAGGCGGTACAAGGCGGTGGTGGCGGGTATCAGCACCACATCGGCACCTTTGTTGCCTTCGGCACCAAACCCCCGGTTTTGAATTCGCCACAGGGTGGCCAGGCGTTCGCTGATCAGGTCTTGATGCGGCGAAAAGGTGTCATAGGGCAGGGTTTCCCAATCCGGGAACATGACGGCCCGGATGTCGGGTGCAAAAAACGCCATCTCGTCGAGCAGCCGTTGCGCATCGGATGCATCAGCCGTCACGATGGCCAGCAGCTTGCCCGCAGTTTTTTCGCGGGTGGCCAAATGCGACAACAAGAGGGCATCTGCCGACGCGGGGGGGCGGGGCAGGGTGTAGCGTTGGCCAGGGGTGAGTTTGGGTAAATCCATAAATAGCAAACACCCCTCGCCGCGAATGGGAGGGGTGGTGGCGTGATTTTAGAATATAGCTCTCTCGTTCCTCGGGTGGCTGCGATGTTTTCGCCTGCTGCTGGTAACACTGAATGACTTCCTCCCTCACACCTGAAACCCATTCGCAACAGCAACTGCAACGGCAAACACCCACCCGGGTGTGGGCAGTGGTTCCGTGCGCAGGTTCAGGCAGCCGTGCAGGCAGCCCTCAACCCAAGCAGTACCAGCCAGTGGCTGGCGCGCCCTTGGTGGTACACACCTTGAAGGCGATGGGTGCCGTTGGGCAAATCTTCAAGACACTGGTGGTGGTGGCCCCTGGCGATAACTTTTTGGACCTATTGGGGCCACAATTTGATACAGTATTGATAGCTAATTGTGGCGGTGATACAAGAACAAAAAGCGTTTTTAATGGCCTTGTTCATCTGCAAGCCATCGGGGCAACCGAAAACGACTGGGTTTTGGTACACGATGCGGCCCGTTGCCTGGTAACGCCCGAACTTATTGCGCATTTGATCAACGCCTGTTGGCACGACGAGGTGGGTGGATTACTGGCCTTGCCTCTGCCAGACACGCTAAAGACATCCCGCGCCGGGCGGGTAGCTGAAACGGTTGAACGTGCCGACAAATGGCTGGCGCAAACGCCCCAAATGTTCCGCCTCGGGGCCCTGACGACCGCCTTGCAGGCCTGTGAAACAGCGGGCTTGGC
>JANOVW010000066.1:0-3001 GCA_031417575.1 Rhodoferax sp.
CTGCGCCCGCAGGAGCAACGCTTTTGGCGTTTGGTGGCCGAACGCAAAGGCGTCATGGACGACCGTTTACTGGAATTCCGTTGGCTGCTGGAGGAGCTGCGCGTCAGTTTTTTCGCCCAGGAATTGCGCACGCCGCAGCCGATTAGCCTCAAACGCCTCGATAAAGCCTGGGCACAGCTGAATACCTGACAGGTCAAGCCGTCGCTGGCGATTTCCCTCGCCCTGTCGCCCACAGAACTGCATGCTTCTTGGGAAGCCGCGACAATCCAGCCTATTCCATGAGCCTTGATTCCACTGCCGCCGGGCGCGGCACCTTGCTGCGCCAGTTGTCTGCCGTCAAATTGCGCGCACACCGGCTTGATCCAACCGTCAGGGCTTTGATCTGGACGGCCGCTGCCGGGCTGATTTTTGCGGTGCTGAACGCCACCATGCGGGCCCAGTCGCTGATCCTGGACCCCTATCAGGTGCAATTTCTGCGCTATTTCCTGGGCACAGTGATCATGCTGCCGCTGATCTGGCGTGCCGGTTTTCGGGCCTACATCCCGAAAAAAATCAGCGGGCATTTCAGCCGGGGCTTCGTTCACACGCTGGGCTTGATTGTGTGGTTCACGGCATTGCCCAAGATCACCATGGCCGACATGACCGCTATCGGTTTTACCGGGCCGATATTCATCATGATCGGGGCCTATTTGTTCTTCAAAGAGCCCATGCGCTGGGAGCGCTGGCTGGCGGCGGGCATCGGGTTTGCGGGCGTGCTGATTGTGGTGGGCCCCAAACTCTCTGGTGCCGGTGGGCACTACAACCTGATCATGCTGGCCTCGGCCCCTATTTTTGCGGCTTCGTTCCTGATGACCAAATCGCTGGCCCGCATCGATCGGCCCGAGGTCATCGTCGCCTGGCAGGGCATTACCGTCACCTTGTTCAGCTTGCCCATGGCGGCACTGAATTGGCAAGCGCCCAGCCCGCTGCAATGGTTCATTTTTTTGTTGTGCGGCATGATGGGCAGTGCGGCGCATTACTGCATTACCCGCTCTTACAAAATTGCCGATATCTCGGCCACGCAGTCGGTCAAGTTTCTCGATCTGGTGTGGGCTGCGCTGATCGGCTGGCTGATGTTTTCAGATTCGCCCAGCCAATCGACCCTGATCGGCGGCACCGTCATCTGCGCCTCCACCATCTGGATCGCCCACCGCGAGGCCAAACGCGGGCCGGGCCGTTGAGCCGGGCGACGTTGCCATTTGTTTATTGGGCCTGCGCGGCTGTTTCGGTTGCGTGATACATACGCGTCAGACCCCGTCCGCTGCAAAAATGAGTGCGGCGAGGCCATAATGCAAGCCTTCTGGTCACCTGAACCACGAACAATAACCCGTCAGCCTTTTTGTCGTAACTTTCGCTGCTACCGCTAGCCCGCCCCATGGAACTGACCGCGTTGCTGGAACAACCGTTTGACCTGCCCTGCATTCCCCGGGTGGTGGCGATTTTGCTGTTTGAGCTTGATCGCCCCGAGGCCGACCTCAAACGCATCAGCCAACTGGTCAGTGGCGACCTGGGCCTGACGGCCCGCTTGCTCGAAACGGCGAACGATACCTACTTTGGCCTCTCTGGCAATATTCACAGCGTGCCGGAATCGCTGGGTCTGCTGGGCCTGGGGCATGTGCGCTCGATGGTGGCAGCGGCGCTGCCCAAGGCCTCACTCAAATCGGTGCCAGGCGTCAATTTGCAGCAATTCTGGAACTACAGCCTCAACGTGGGCAAGGTGTCGCGCTCGTTGGCGGGGTTGCTGCGCATCAACCAGCAAGCGGCGTTTACCACCGGCCTGCTGCACGCCATGGGCGAACTGGCCATGATGCAGGTGATGCCCGAGGCCATGGCCAAAATCAACCCCGATGTGCATCCCTTGAGCCTGAAACGCTCCGATGTCGAAATCAAGGTGCTGGGCTACGACTATGGTCAGGTCAGTGCGGCTCTGGCGCGGCGCTGGCGCTACCCGCAGGCCATGATCGACGCGCTGGAACACCAGGCGGACCCCTTTGAGAACGACAACTACGAACCCCTGGCCGGAGTGTTGCATCTGGCCCGCTGGCGCGCCCGCGCCAAAGAGGCCCGGCTGGACGACCGCGGCACGGCGGTCACCTTCCCCGGTGCGGTGGGCGATATTTTGAAGCTCGATATCGATATGGTGCTGCAACAAGACCCGATAGATTGGAACTCGACGGGGCAGGGCAAATTGCTGACGTGATGTGGGCCGGGAATCTCAAACAGTGAGCCGATGAAGGCGCTGCAGATTTACGCCGGCCCCCAGGCGCGTGCCCACATCGCGCGCCACGGCCTGGCCCCACAACACATTGGGGTCGTACCGGGTGCCGCGGGTGGCCCCAAAGGGCTCATTTTGGGGCCGCTAGACCGGTTTTTGTTTGGCGATTGGTTGCCGCAATCCAGCCAACCGATTCACTTGGTGGGTGCCTCCATTGGGGCCTGGCGCATGGCCACCGGTTGCCTGGCCAACCCGGTTGAAGCCTTCAAAACCCTGGAACACGACTACATCGCCCAGCACTACGAACTGCAGCCGGGCCAAAAACGCCCACCTGCGTCCTTTGTGAGTGAACAGTTTGGCCACAATTTGGCCAGCTTTTTCGGTGGGCGGGTGCATGAAGTGCTGCAACACCCGCGCTACCGACTGCATGTGTTCACCTCGCGTGGGCGCGGGCTGTTGGCGCGTGAGGGCAAATGGCGCACCCCGCTGGGTTACGGCGGCGCGTTTTTGGCCAACGCAGTACAGCGCCGCCTGTTGGGGCATTTTTTAGAGCGGGTGGTTTTTACCTCTCAACACGCGGCGCTGCCATTTGGCACCGGCAGTTTTCGCACCCGGCAAATCGACCTGACGCCGGACAATTTCATGCAGGCCGTGCAGGCCAGCTGCTCGATACCCTTCGTGTTGCAGGCCGTGCATGACATCGTGGGTGCGCCGCCAGGGGCCTATTGGGATGGCGGTATTACCGAT
>JANOVW010000067.1:0-1647 GCA_031417575.1 Rhodoferax sp.
GAATTTTGTGATGATGGCTTTGTATGCCGCCCTGTTGGCACAGGCATGGAACATTTTGGGCGGCTTTGGTGGCCAATTCTCGTTTGGCCATGCGCTTTTTTTCGGCACCGGCGCGTATGTGCAAGCCATCGCGCAAGTGCAGGCGGGGCTGAACCCGTGGCTGGCATTGCCGCTGGCTATTGCAGCGAGCGGCGCCATTGGGCTGTTTGTGGGCGCATTGAGTTTCCGTTACGGCCTGAAGGGTTCTTATTTCGCGCTCGTCACACTGGCCTTTGCCGAGGTATTGCGGATTTTGGCAACCTCGGTGCCGTTTACCGGCGCGGGTGTAGGCCTGATGGTTCCGCTACGGGAAGGGTTTTCCAATATGCAGTTTGAATCGCGCCGGGGCTACGCGCTGTTGATCCTGTTCTTCGTGATTCTGGCTTTGCTGGTGACCTGCTGGCTCAAACATTCCCGCTTTGGTGCCTATTTGCAAGCAGTACGCGACAACGAAGACGCGGCCCAGGCGGCTGGTGTGAACCCGTTTGCCATCAAACTCGGCGCGATCGTTCTTTCGGGCAGTTTTATGGGCGCTGCGGGTGCGTTTTACGTCCAGGTGTTTCAGTACATTGACCCTGGTATTGCTTATGGTGCCCACACGTCGGTGGAAGCGCTGGTGGGCGCAATCGTCGGCGGTTTGGGCACCTTGTGGGGGCCAGTGATCGGCGCTTTGGCCTTGCATGTGCTGGCCGACGTGACGCGGAATTTGTTTGGGCAACTCCCGGGCATCAATATGGTGATTTACGGCACGGTATTGGTTCTCATGGTGATGTTTGCGCCGCGCGGGTTGGGCGGCATCGGCCAAAGCGTGCGGGCGTTGTGGGCAGGCAAACCACACGAGAAAACCCCTCGCGCATGACAACCGCTGGCCTTCCCCTGATGCGCCTGACCGCGGTCTCCAAAAGCTTTGGTGGTCTCAAAGCCGTTCAAAACATCAGCATGGCTGTACCCCAAGGGAGCCTGACAGCCCTCATCGGCCCCAATGGCGCAGGCAAAACCACACTCTTCTCGTTGATGTCCGGTTTTTTGAAGCCCGACGAAGGCCAGGTTGAATTCGACGGCCACGACATCACAGGCCACGCGCCACACGCCAATGCCCGCTTGGGTCTGGCGCGTACCTTTCAGATTGTGCAGCCGTTCGCCGCGCAAACTGTGCGCGAAAACATCGCGGTGGGGGCTCACTTGCACGAACCACGTCGCGCCGCGGCCCTGGCTTCGGCCGAAGCAGTTGCCGCGCGCGTAGGTTTGGCGGCCCAGCTCGACAAACCGGCCGCAGACCTCACCGTCGCCGGACGAAAACGGCTTGAATTGGCGCGCGCGTTGGCAACCCAGCCCAACCTGCTTTTGCTGGATGAGGTGCTGGCTGGCCTGAACCCTCAAGAGATTGGCGAGATGATTCCTGTGGTGCGCGGCATCGCGCAAGCCGGTGTGACGGTGCTTTTGATCGAGCACGTCATGCAAGCGGTAATGAATTTGGCTGAGCACGTCTGGGTGCTGGCGCAGGGGCAATTGATCGCCGAGGGCCCACCCGCCCAAATCGCAGCCAATGAAACCGTGATTGAGGCCTACCTGGGGCATGGCACCGCAGCCCGGTTGCGCGGCGCGGCC
>JANOVW010000068.1:0-5486 GCA_031417575.1 Rhodoferax sp.
TGCAGGTGCTGCGGGCATTTGACGGCGCCGGGGGCAGTTTGGGCAACCGCGAGATTGGCCAAATCGTCGGCATTCCACGCTCCACTGCCGCCCGGTTAACACGAACCTTGAGCTTGCTGGGGTATTTGCAATACGACCAAACCTCCCAGCGCTACCGCCTCACGGCCGCCATGTTGACCTTGGCCTACCCCGTGTTGGCGCAACTGCCGGTGCGCCAAGTAGCCAGGCCCCACATGCAGGAACTGGCCAACCGGGTCAAAGGATCGGTTTCGCTGGCCATGCGGGACGGCTTGAGGTTGGTTTTGGTCGAAAGCTGTGTTGACCCCAAGGCCGTCACCCGGCCCGATATTGGAGCCGTGCGCGAGATGGGCTCCACCGCTTTGGGAATGGCTTACCTGGCCGGGCTCGCTCCCACTGCCCGAGCCGCAGTGCTGGCCCAACTCATTGAGCAAGGGCCGGCCAAAAAAGATGACGAGCGCAAGGCCACTTCGTCGGTGATTGAGGCCGAGCTCACACGCTTCGCCACCGATGGGTATTGCCTGGCGTTGAGCCAACCCGCCACCACCATTGCTGTGGGTGTGCCCTTGCGGCTGCCGGGCGGCATCACGATGAGCCTTAATTGTGTGGTTGCCAATCATTTGGCCACAGTGGAACAAATGCAGCAAGACGCAGGCCCGCGACTGGCCAAATTGGCCCGAGACCTGGAACTTCTAATGGGATACACCGCATGACAAAACTTGACGAATCCGACGAGTTGCTTGCCTTCAGGCAAGAAGTCAGACAATTTATTGCCAATAACTTGCCCCGGGTGGTGCGCGAAAAAGTGCGCCGGGGTGTGCTGTTGACACGAAAGGAACTGGAACTTTGGGAAAGCCGGCTGATTGACAAAGGCTGGTATGTACCGCACTGGCCCCAACGATGGGGCGGCCTGGCGATGGCCCCCTTTTGGCGCATGACGCTGGACGAAGAACTTGCCCGACATGATTGCCCTGAAGGCAATACCTTCGGCCCCGAAATGGTAGGCCCGATGCTGATGCAGTTTGGCGATGATGCCCAAAAAGCCTTTTTTTTGCCTCGTATTGTGAATTTGGAGCACCAGTGGTGCCAAGGTTATTCTGAACCCAATGCGGGTTCCGACCTGGCCTCCTTGCAGACCCGCGCTGTGCCGGACGGAAATGATTACATCGTCAACGGCTCCAAAATCTGGACATCCAGCGGGCACTATGCGGACTGGATGTTTGCGCTGGTTCGAACCGGGGTAGAAGGCAAACCCCAAGAAGGCATTTCATTCTTGCTGATCGACATGAAAAGCCCCGGCATCACCATCAAGCCCATCATTGGCATACACGGCTGGCACTTGTTTAATCAGGTGTTTCTGGACGACGTCTGCGTACCCATGGCCAATCGGGTGGGTGCGGAAAACATGGGTTGGACCATTGCCAAATCAGTTCTGGAACATGAACGGCTAAAACTATCCCGCGTGCCCGAATGCCATCGCCGCCTGGCCCGGCTCAAGGCCTTGTCTGAAAGCATGCAAGAGCGTGGCCAACCCATCGCCCAACGCGAATGGTTCAAACTCAAACTGGCTAGCCTGGAAGTACGGCTCATGGCCCTTGAAGCCAGTGTGCTGCGCTTCAGAGAGCAAGCCCTGTTGGGGGGCCGTTTGGGGGCTGAAACGGGCCGCCTCAAATTGCGGGGCAGCCAACTGGTGCAGGCCTTCGAAAACCTGACAGTCGATGTGGCGGGACCCGACAGCCTGCCCTATGACCACGCCGCCCACCACGAATTGGTAGACGACGCCCCCAGGCCCTGGAATGTAGCCACCACATCGTCACGCCGCTTCATGAGCCGGGGCTTCACGATTGCAGGCGGTTCCAGTGAAATCCAACATAACCAGTTGGCCAAACAGGTGTTGGGACTATGAACAACAACAGCAACAGCAACAGCAACAGCAACAGCAACATCAACGCATCAGCCGAAACCGACGACGGGCAACAACTGTTTCTGGAGTCGGCGGACCGCTTCCTGGAGCGCCATTCAGCCGCCGGGCCCGCTGATGGCTTCTCAGCCGCGCGCTGGGAACAATTCGCAGAAATGGGCTGGCTGGGCTTGGGCCTCCCGGAAGAACTCGGCGGTTTCCTTAGCCTGCACGAAGCCATGCTGCTGATGGAAAAACTCGGTGCCGCTGGCCTGCGCGAACCGCTGATGGACAACCTGATTTTGTGTGGGCACTACTTGGCGAACCATGGGACCACCGCTCAAAAGGCAATTTGCGCCCAAATGGTGCAAGGCAAAACCATCCTCTCGTGGGCGATGGCCGAAACCGCTTCACGCCACGACTGGGCCGACGGCCAAACCGCCCTGGACAGCACAGGCCTGATTCTTGTTGGCCAAAAAAGCCTGGTTGCCTGTGCGCAGCTCAGCCAGTATGTGCTGGTGCTGGCACGCGAATCAAACGAAAAGGGTCAGACAGCTTTGCTGCTGCCGTTAAGCCGTTACGGTATCCGCCTGCGCCACTATGCAACCTACGATGGCCGACCCTGTTCTGACATCACCTTTGATCAGGTTCAGGTGTTTGAGGACGACGTGGTGGGCAACCGCTGCGAAGCCCATTCCGCTGTAGAAGCCGCAATGAATCGGGCCTACGTCGCCCTGGCCTGCGAAGCCGCTGGTGCCATGCGCAGCGCCTACCAGCTCACGCTGGCATACGCCCGCACCCGGAAACAATTTGGCAAAGTGCTAACCGCCAACCAGGCCTACCAACATGCCTTGGTGGATATGTATGTGGCGGTTGAAGAAGCCCAGGGCTTGGCGCACCACGCCAGTCAATTGTTGTGCATTGGCGGCCACAAAACTGCGTTCGCACCGGCCGGTGAGTCAAGCCCATCAGCAGCGCGATGGGCCTCTGCTGCCAAGGCCTTTGCATCGGCTGACGGGCGTACTGTGGGCGAACAATCAGTTCAGTTGCATGGTGCCATTGGCATGACCGAAGACTACGCCGTCGGTCGGCATTACAAACGATTGGCCGCCATTGCCAATCAATATGGCGATGCCGACTGGCATTTGCTGCGCATTCGTGAGCTTGACACGCTAGGCAACGGCGAGGCGTAAAGGCCCGCCAATCCTGAACGATTACCCACGAACAATCGACCCTGACCTATTACCCTTGAACACTCCAGCCAACCCGACCCCAGAACCCGCCATGGTGCTGATTGAGCACCACGGCCATCGCGCCGATGTGGTGCTGAACCGGCCCGACAAGCGCAATGCGCTCATCGTGCCCATGATGGCGCAATTGCGCGATGCGTTTTTACAGTTGGCTCAAGACGATAGCGTCAACGCCATTCTGGTACGCGGCGCGGGCGGGGCGCTGTGCTCTGGTCTGGATCTCAAAACCATACAAGCCGACCCACCACCAGCCTGGGTGCCCGATTTACCCCAGGTGTGGCAAGAAGCCAATGTGGCGATGGCCTCCTGCCACAAACCCATGGTGTGTGCCCTGGAAAAATACGCTATCAATGGTGGCGCGCCTATTGCTTTCGCCTGCGACTTCATCGTGGCTGGGCAAACGGCCTACATTTTGGTGGGTGAAGTGCAACGCGGCATGGCAGCGCCCAACAACCTGGCCTGGTTGCAAGGCAAGTTTGGCGAAGCACTTGCACTGCGGTTTGCCTTGCTGGGTGAACCCGTTGCCGGGCCCGAATTGTTACGCCTGGGCATCGCCCACAGTGTGGTGCCAGATGATCAAGTGCTGGCGCAGGCCACCGCCTTGGCCGACAAACTGGCCGGTTTTCCGGGCGCCACCTCACTAGGCATCAAACGCGCCATTCGAGCGTTGGGAAGCTCAGGGTTGAACGACCCGGCAGCCTGGTTCGCCCGCGCCTTGCAAAGTGGCAAAACCGCGGCCACTTGAATTCACGACGGCGATACCAGCGCCTGCGCACGGCCGCGCGATTGCAAAACAATATCGGCATTCAGGCGGTCGTTGTCAGCAAGGCGCTGTTGCGCTTGTGCGCGTGAATTGCCATTGCAGGCCATGTGCCGCGCCAACAGGCGTTGCATGGCCAGTTTCATGGCCACATTGAGGTACCAGACGCGATCGAACAAGTCATCCCAATCAGGGCCTTCATGCCAGCCGTGCCCCTGGTGCAACAGGTACAAGCCCTCAACAATGACCAACTGCACGTCTGGCGGAACCTGAATGGCCGCTGCAACCGGGTCACCCACGCCGTGCTCGAAACCGGGCCAGGTTTGGGTCGATGCAGGCAGTGAACCGGGGTTTTTGATGGCGCGCAGGTTCTGCGCAAAGGCGGTTGGGTCAAACGTCCAGGGTGCGCCGCGACGCATCAAGGCGGCCTGCGGGTCTGCAAACTCGGCCAGTTGGGCGCGGCTGAGGTGAAATCCGTCCATCCCCAATGCCAGGGCCGCGTTGGCACCGCGCTGGGCGTTAATGGCATGCGCCCATTGGCTGGCCAGTGTCGATTTGCCAGCGCCTGGCAAACCCGCCAGCGCCACCACCACCCGTTGCCGAACGCCCAAACGATGTGAAGACCCATCCAGCAACGCCAGCAGTTCGATCAGCGGTTCCGCCAATCGGGCTGGCTTGTCGGTCATTTTGGCCCCGACGTGGGCAACACCTCGAAGGCGTGCGAGTTCGACCTGGCGCTGCCGTTCGGCCAACCCGGCTTTTTCAGCATCGCTTCGGCTGGCAAAACAGCGCGGACAACTCACGCCACGTACAAATTGGGGCGACGCCCGTTCCGTATCGCCCACCGGATGCCGGCACGAGCGGCACAACTCATACGGCCCAGGTTTCAAGCCATGCCCTACCGAAACCCGCTCGTCAAACACAAAACACTCCCCTTGCCAGAGGCTTTGTTCGGCCGGAATCTCTTCAAGGTATTTGAGAATGCCGCCTTCCAGGTGATACACCTCGTCGTAACCGCGCATTTTGAGAAAAGCGGTTGATTTTTCACAGCGAATGCCGCCGGTGCAAAACATGGCCACAGCGGGTTTTTTGCCCGGTTTTTCAGCGTGGGCAACGTGTGCAGCGTCTGTCGCGCGTGCAGGATCAAGCGCTCCGCCCCGCTCCTGTTTGGCCACCCAATCGGGCAAATCGGCAAAGGTTTTCACGCGCGGGTCGACCGCCCCGGCAAAGGTGCCAATATCGACTTCGTAGTCATTACGGGTGTCTATCAACACCACATCTCCCCGGCTGATGAGCGCATTCCAATCCTTGGGCTTCACATACGCGCCCGCCATCACTGTCGGGCTAACACCCGGCACGCCCAGCGTGACGATCTCTTTTTTGACCCGAACTTTCATTCGCAAAAAAGGCGCCTCATCAGCCCAAGCTTCCTTGTGCGTCAATCCGGCCAGGGCACCATGCGCAAATTCGGGCGACCGCAAGAAAGCCAAAACCGCCCGCACGCCCGCTTCAGGCCCCGAAATCGTGCCATTGATGCCCTCGGTCGCCAGTAGCAAGG
>JANOVW010000069.1:0-1912 GCA_031417575.1 Rhodoferax sp.
CGTCGTTCTGGCCGAAGAAGGTCTCGCGGTTGTAGCGGCCATCTTTCGCCGCAAAGGTTTGCATCTGGCCATCGACCGTATCGGCAAAAGCGCGGGTTAGCGCGCCGGTGAGGTCGCGCGCAAACAGGCCATCCCAATCACTGCCCCACACCAGTTTGATGACGTTCCAGCCCGCACCGGCAAACAACTTCTCCAGTTCGTCAATGATGCGGCCATTGCCGCGCCCCGGGCCATCCAGCCGCTGCAAGTTGCAATTGACCACCCACACCAGGTTGTCCAGCCGCACCCGGGCCGCCAAGGTCAGGGCACTCATGCTTTCGGGCTCGTCCATTTCGCCATCACCAAACACACCCCACACCTTGCGGCCATTGCAATCTTGCAGCTTGCGATGGGTAAGGTAACGCATGAAACGTGCGTGGTAGATGGAACTGATCGGGCCGATGCCCATGGAGCCGGTCGGGAACTGCCAAAAATCCGGCATCAAATACGGATGCGGGTAACTCGAGAGGCCGCGCGCGCCTTGGCCAGTCGTTGTGGCCGGTGCCGTCAACTCCTGGCGGTAATGCATCAAGTCTTGCTCCGTCAGGCGCCCTTCCAGAAACGCGCGGGCATAAACACCGGGGGAACTATGGGGTTGCAAAAACACCAGATCCCCGCCGTGCCGGGTTTCCGGAGCTTCATTCCTGGCACGGAAAAAATGATTGAACCCCACCTCAAACAAATCGGCGGCACTAGCATAACTGGCGATGTGACCACCGAGTTCACTGGAGCCCCCCAAATCGGCCTGGTTGGCACGCACCACCATGGCCAGGGCATTCCAGCGCATCAGCGAAGCCAAGCGCTCCTCAATCGCCAGATCGCCGGGGAACACCGGCTGTCGGTCAACGGCAATGGTATTGACGTAAGGCGTGTTCAGTTCGGGCTGCCAACCGGCCCGGTTGTGGCGCGCCAGTCGGGCCAGTTCGTCCAGCAGGTAACGCGCGCGTGCAGGGCCTTGTGCAGCCAGCAGTGAAGAAAAAGCGTCACGCCATTCGGCCGTTTCTTGCGGATCAGTGTCGTTCAGGGTGAGCGTATCGGGCCGCACAGACGGTGTAAGCAAAGAATGGACAACAGGAGCGTTCATGGCCAGATGCAGTTCAAGTGTTAAAGGACTTCAGCAGTCCTGCACTTTACGAAAATTTGATACAAATGTGCTGCTGAAAAGCACCTCCAATTTCGCCCAATGTATGCATAAAATGCTGTGAAAACTGATATTTAAAGCATGAACAGCCTCGATTCCACTGATTTACGCATTCTGAAAGAGCTTCAGCTCGATGGCGCTTTGTCCAATGTTGAGCTCGCAAAAAGGGTTTTTCTAAGCCCGTCACCCTGCCTGGCCCGTGTGAAAGCACTGGAGCAAAATGGTATGATTGACCGCTACGTCGCCATTGCCAACCCGGCCAAGCTGGGCCTGGGCTTGAACGTCTTCATTTCCATCAGCCTGAAGACGCAAAGCAAAGAGGCACTGGCCCGGTTCGAAAAACGCGTCGCAGAACACGACGAGGTGATGGAGTGTTATCTGATGACGGGCGATTCAGATTACCTGATCCGCGTGGCGGTGGCCGACATTGGCGCGCTGGAGAAATTCATTCTGGAGCAGTTGAGCCCCATTCCCGGCATCGAGAAAATCCGCTCCAGTTTTGCACTCAAGCAAGTTCGGTACCAAACGGCGTTGCCGCTGCCTCGGTCAGTTCGTTGAGCTGATGCGCAGCGGCGCATGGGGGTCTGCACCATCACGCTCACCCCGTGGTTCGTCGTTCGACCCGTGGCGGGTTTGGCGCGGCGCCAATTGACGCTCCGGTTTTGCCGCAGCTGGGGCCCGCCGTGGCAAAGCCGCGAGAGCCGACTTGATTGACTGCGGCCTGGCACGTGC
>JANOVW010000070.1:0-1836 GCA_031417575.1 Rhodoferax sp.
AGGGCTATTACTTCAGCCGCCCACTACCGGCCGGCGAATTTGCCACCTTGTTGCGCGAAGGGCACGCGTTGCCACCGGCGGACACGGTGGACGCCGGCACGCCGCGAACCCTGTTGTTGGTGGATGACGAACCCAGCATTCTTGCGGCCCTGCGCCGCCTGTTGCGCCGCGATGGCTTGCGCATCCTGTGCGCCGGGAGCGCGGCCGAAGGGATGCAATTGCTGGCGCTCAATGATGTGCAGGTGATCGTGTCTGACCAGCGCATGCCGCACATGAACGGCACTGAATTCCTTGGCTGTGTCAAGGAAATGCACCCGTCCACTATCCGTATCATTTTGACCGGATACACCGAACTGCAGTCTGTCACCGACGCCGTCAACCGGGGGGCGGTTTACAGGTTTCTCACCAAGCCGTGGGACGATGCGATGCTGCTCGAGCACGTGCGGGAAGCCTTTTCGCACTACCACGCCACAAAGGGCAAGCCCTAGCGCGGGCAGCGGCTGGACGGCGAGCGGCACGATTGAAATTAAATATATGGCTTCAAACCCCCGATTGACGGTTTTCGGTGACCTTGGGTCCAACCCCATGCAGCGGCAACACAACCCGGAAACGGGCACCCTGGCCTGGCTGGCTGTGAACCTCAATGCGTCCGCCGTGGCTTTGCACAATGCCGTAACACAGAGACAGCCCCAGACCGGTGCCCTGGCCAATTATTTTGGTTGTGTAAAACGGCTCGAACAGGCGGTGCATCTGGTGCTGCGCAATGCCGCAGCCGGTGTCCTGCACCTCCACCCAGCCCCATTGATCCGGGTCCAGACCGTCGTCGCCACGCCCGGTTCGCACCGTGATAACGCCGTGGTGTTCGATGGCTTGCGCAGCGTTCACCAGCAGGTTCACGAACACCTGGTTGAGTTGCCCCGGTGCACACAGCAGCGCTGGCAGATCGCCATAGTCCCGCACCACTTCGGCCTTGGCCCGCAACTGGGCCGCTACCAGATTGAGTGTGCTGTCCAGCCCGTCATGCAGGTTGGCAACTTGCCACTGGGACTGGTCAACACGGGAGAAATCCTTGAGGTTTTGCACGATTGCCTTCACCCGCAACAGGCCATCGCGCGATTGGGCCAGCAGTTCAACAGAGTCTTCGCGCACAAATGCAATATCGCGCTCCTGGCAGATGCGCTCAATAGTGCCCAGGGCCTGCGCATCGCGGGCAATCAGCGGCGTTGCACCGGCATAGGCGTCCAGCACGGCCCACAGGTCCTGCAAGTATTCAGCCAACGTATTGAGGTTGGAGCTGACAAAGGCAATGGGGTTGTTGATTTCGTGGGCCACACCGGCGGCGAGTTGGCCGATCGAGGCGAGCTTTTCTATTTGCAACATCTGGCTCTGGGCCGCCTCCAGCTTGGCCAGCAAGGTGGCCTGGGCGCGGTTGGAACGCGCAAGGTCGCGTTGGGTCTGGGCCAGCTCGGCGTTGAGCGCCAACACGGAGGTCAACAACTGCACGTGCTCCTCAATATTGTGTTCGGCCAGCAGCTCGATATTCGAACCACGGCGATGGAAGGTCCCCGACAACGATACCGCCTGGCCCTGCGCAGTGAGTACGCTGAGAAGCCCTCCGTACAACAGGGCACCCGGCTCTGCACTGCCAGCGCTGATGTCGTTGAAACTGGGGCCAACAAAAATGACCGCTACATCCCGACCCACCACAGCCGCCGGGTCTGGCGCCGCATCCGTCCCGTCGCAGCACAGGCGGCAAAAGCCCGCGTTGGCCACAATGACCTGTCCTTGCGCCGACAACAGTGCGTAGGCAACGGCCTTCAAGGGCAGCAACGCCTG
>JANOVW010000071.1:0-2587 GCA_031417575.1 Rhodoferax sp.
GTTTGGGGTGCCCGTCTTCACCTATTTCAGACTGCGCCGCAATCGGCAAAAAGTACAACCAGTGCCATAAATACGGCAACACGGTGCCGCTTGCAGGCCGCA
This sequence comes from Rhodoferax sp., assembly GCA_031417575.1. Lineage (GTDB taxonomy): Bacteria > Pseudomonadota > Gammaproteobacteria > Burkholderiales > Burkholderiaceae_C > JANYCG01. The sequence continues at coordinate 103 of JANOVW010000071.1, forward strand.
CCGCCGGGTCTGCTCCAGTGCAATCCAGTGTGGCCGCCAGGGCAGCAAACGGCGTGGCAGTCACCGTGTCTGTCATGGTTTCAGACCGATTTATCCAATTTTCAATATTCATTTTAAATAATAATAGTCAATGTTGAATCTTAAATTGCACAGTAAGATACACATAATGTAGCAAATAAGTCTAAATATTATTATTATATACTGAGGAATCAATAAAAATTGAATTTAAAGGCAGACGCTGCCCGGCCAAATAGTCTTCCACACAACGCAACAACAACGGCGTGCGGTGGCGTGGCAAACAGGCGCGAATTTCATCAGCGGTCATCCACAAGGTGCGCACAATGCCAGTGTCCAGCTGCGCATCGGGCTGTGCCTCGCCCAGTGTCCCGCAAAAGGCAAACCGCAGGTAGGTGGTGTCTTGTCCGGTGCGGACGCGTCGGGTGCGCGACATGTATACGCCGATCAGGCTGGTGGGTGTAAAGGCATGGGTGGTTTCTTCCAGTACCTCGCGAATGCAAGCGGCAGTCGGCGATTCACCTGCGTCCAGGTGCCCGGCGGGGTTATTCAGCATCAGGCCGTTGGAGGTTTCTTCCTCCACCAACATGAATTTGCCGTCACGCTCAATGACAGCGGCGACCGTAACGTTGGGTTTCCAGCGATGGCTCATGGGCACTTCTATAAATTCATTTTTCGGGCGAATTGCGGCGTTGCGCGGTGCTCGCAATCCTCATGCACCCAAGTGCATTCCGGTTGCTGTGCTCCGGGCGCCTTGCACTTCATCCCGAAAATTTGAATTTCTAGAAGTGCCCACATGGGCAAATTATGCCCAGTACCAAGCTGGTTTTTCCGGCTGTTTCTCGGGTAAGCTTGCACCCAAATTCCAATTTGAGGAGCCTTCCCATGCTGATTGGCATACCCTGCGAGACCGCAGCGGGCGAAACCCGTGTTGCGGCAACGCCTGAAACGGTCAAAAAACTCAAAACCCAAGGGCATACCCTGCGCGTGCAAAGCGGTGCCGGAGTGGCCGCCAGCGTGACGGATGCCGCCTATGTGGCCGCTGGCGCTGAAATTGTCGACGCCAACGCGGCATTTGGCAGCGATCTGGTGCTCAAGGTGCGCAGCCCGTCAGATGCTGAAGCCGCGTTGCTGAAACCGGGCACCACCCTCGTGGGCATGCTGAACCCCTTCGATGCCACTGGTTTGCAGAAACTCGCAGGCGCAGGCCTCACCGCTTATGCTCTGGAAGCCGCACCCCGCACCACCCGCGCGCAAAGCATGGACGTGCTCTCCAGCCAAGCCAATATCGCCGGTTATAAGGCCGTGATGATGGCGGCGGATAAATACCAACGCTTTTTCCCCATGCTGATGACCGCCGCAGGCACCGTGAAGGCCGCCCGTGTGGTTATTTTGGGCGTCGGCGTCGCGGGTTTGCAAGCCATTGCCACCGCCAAGCGCCTGGGCGCAGTCATCGAAGCCAGCGACGTGCGCCCCAGCGTCAAGGAGCAAATCGAATCCTTGGGCGGCAAGTTCATTGAAGTGAGCTACGACACGCCCGAAGAAAAAGAAGCGGCCGTGGGCGTGGGCGGTTATGCCAAACCCATGCCGCCCAGCTGGCTTGCGCGCCAACAGGTTGAAGTGGCCAAACGCATCGCCTTGGCCGACATCGTGATCTCGACCGCCCTGATCCCGGGGCGGGCGGCACCAACCCTCATCACCGAAGACATGGTCAAGGCCATGAAGCCCGGCTCGGTAGTGGTCGATATTGCCGCCGGCAAAGGCCCGAACGGCGGGGGTAACTGCCCACTTTCTGAGGCCGATAAAACGGTCGTCAAGCACGGCGTGACGATTGTTGGTGACACCAATTTGCCCGCGCTGGTAGCGGCCGACGCCTCGGCCTTGTATGCCCGCAACGTGTTTGATTTCCTCAAGCTCATCATCAACAAAGAAGGCGCGTTGCATGTCGACATGGAAGACGACATCGTGGCGGCCTGCTTGATGGCGCAGGGCGGTGAAGTTAAACGAAAATAAATAATTTGCGGGGCAGTCCGCAGTCGCGAAGCGGCAAGCCCTGTCCCCAACTAAATAGAGGAAGAACATGGACATCGTATCCCCCACCATCACCAACCTGATCATTTTTGTGCTGGCCATCTACGTGGGTTACCACGTGGTCTGGACGGTAACGCCCGCATTGCACACGCCCCTGATGGCTGTGACCAACGCCATTTCGGCCATCGTTATCGTGGGTGCCATGCTGGCCGCCGCGCTGACAGAAACCACGCTGGGTAAAAGCATGGGTGTGCTGGCAGTCGCTTTGGCGGCGGTGAATATTTTTGGCGGGTTTTTAGTCACCCGGCGCATGCTGGAGATGTTCAAGAAGAAAGACAAAAAACTCCCAGCGCCTGCCAAGGGAGAAGCCAAATGAGCATGAATACTGCCACGCTGCTGTATTTGGTTGCCAGCATCTGTTTTATTCAGGCGCTCAAAG
>JANOVW010000072.1:0-8685 GCA_031417575.1 Rhodoferax sp.
TCTGGCTGTGGTGACCGATGTCTACAGCCGCAAGGTGGTGGGCTGGATGTTTGGCCAGCGCATGACGGCTGATCTGGTGATTGCGGCATTGAACATGGCTTTGCTGACCCGCAAGCCCGTCTCGGTGATCCACCATTCAGACCAGGGCAGCCAGTACACCAGCGTGGCCTTTGGCAAGCGTTGCGAGCAGATGGGGGTGCGCCCCTCCATGGGAACGGTCGGCGATGCCTATGACAACGCCATGGCCGAGAGTTTCTTTGCAACTCTGGAGTGTGAGCTGATCGACCGGCGCGTCTGGAAGACCCACGCCGAGGCCAGGGGCGCAATATTCACGTGGATCGAGGGCTGGTACAACCCCAGGAGGCGCCATTCCAGCCTGGGCCAGACATCACCCATTAACTTTGAGAGGAAACATCAAGCACAACAAGTCAAATCACCCTGCCCAGAAAACGGGTTACCCACCGTGTGCTTCGCACCTGTGGACAAGACGCCTCAGGGCCAGATTGAAGGCCCGTCGCCTTGTCCACAGGCAAGCACCGTGGATAACCCTGCATAGTCAATAATCTGTCACGTCGGATCAATCATGCCGACCTGAAGTCGAGAAAGCCAAAAGTGTCCGTGGAAACGGGGCAAGTCCACAGTGCGCAAAGCCGACACATCCTTCAGCAGCGCCGCATCATTCGTGAACGCAATGCCTTGCGCGTCCACCCGGCAGTGCACCCCTGCGAGAAAGAACACAAAAATCAAACCTCGGACACACACACTTCGAGTTTTCATAGCGAAAATCCTAAGCTTCTTAAGTTGATCGGGCTCTGTTATTTGGACAGGTATTGCGCGCAAAGTCAATCTTTTGATCCGATGACTGACCAGGTCGTTGACCTGCCAAATGAAATACCCTGAGCTCCGCTAGTTTGATGGCACCGATTTACCAGGCTGCACCAGCTCGATCACCCGAACCCCGTAGTTGCCATCCACCACCACCACGTCGCCGCGTGCGATGAGGGTGCCATTCACGCGCAGGTTCACTGGTTCGCCGGCCAGGGTGTCCAACGCCAGCAGGGCACCGGGGCCCAGCGCCAGCACCTCGCGGATGGGCATGCGGGTGCGGCCCAGCTCCACGGTGAGCTCGACGCCGATATCCATCACCAGGCCCATGTAGGGGCCCGTGTTGTGGCCCGGTTCGTGGCTCATGGTCGCCCCCCGTTCTGTACCGCAGAGGCCGGACCGGGCTGGCCGGTTTGGCGTTCGCTGGCCCGGCCTTGCAGCCGCAGTTGCCGCGTGGATGCGCCGGGCTGCAACATACCGGTGAACAGGGCGGTGCCGCTGGCTGCGTCATCCAGCTGCGGCAAGCCTTTGAGGCTGAGCACATCTCCTGGGCGCAGCGCTGCCACCCGATGCAGCGGCGTATCGGGCAAGCGCCAGCGGGCTTGCAGGTGCACGCTGACGGTTTGCAACGACTGCGCCAGGCGTTGTTGCCATTCCAGATTGCGCCGGGCCGGTGGGTCGCTCACGGGCTGCCGCCAGGCCGGCAACAGCGGTTCGAGCATGGCATGGGGTAGCCACACTTCAAAACCGGCTTGCAGCGACCCCAGCGTCAAGTGAAACGGGCAGACAAACATCCGCGCATCGGGCGCGGCCAGGCCGGCCATACGCGCCGGGCGGGCCAGGGGGGTGATCTCCAGGGCTTCCCAGACTTGCGCATAGGCACCGGCCAGTTGCTGCACCAGGCGGCTCACCGCGCGGTGGCCGATGGCGGATATTTTGGGGAAGGCGGATTTTTTGTCGTCGCGCGGTTTGGGGGGGCCAAAGGTTCCACCGCCGTACAAAAGGTCGATCCAGGCATGCACCAGCGCACTGTCGAGCAGCAGCAAGCCCTGGCCTGGCAAACGGGCCACGCTGACCAGGCTGGCATGGGCATCGTCGGCAGAGGCCAGGGCGCAATCGCCATAACGCCGCACACCCAGTGCGCCGGGTGCCACCTGCACTTCAGCGCCCAGGGTTTCGTAGAGTTGCCCGGCCAGCAAACGGGCCAGGCGCTGGTGCATCGCGTCCAGCCCGGGCAAGCTGCTGGTTGACAGATGCGGCAGGCGGGCCAGGTCAAAGGGCTGCACGTCTGGATGGGTGTGATCAAACCGCTGGCCATGGTAGGCGCTTTCGGCGGTGCTTTGGGCAGCGTCCAGCGCGGCATCGGCTTCGCCCAAGCCCTGCATCAGTGCATCCATCTCGTCTTGCGACACCAGCTCGCGCCGGTTGCTGGGCATTGGCACAGGTGAAACGGGCGGGTCTGTTGTCATGCTGCCGCCGATGCGCCCAAGGCACTATTGCGGGCCGTTTGCAGCCGTTCGCTGATGCGTTGCGCCATGCCAGGGTCTTGCGCGCGTATCGCCGCCATCATGGGGCCTTCCAGGTGCGCGCCCAGACGCGTCAGCAACTGCACAGCGGTCAACACACCGCCATGGGGCCCTTCTTTGCGGGCTTCATGCAACGTGAGGATGTCGGCCAAGGCCTCCTGCAAATCCTGCAAGGCGGCGCTTTGCACCTGGCCCAGGTGGGCAATCCGCAGCATCAGCTCGTTGCGCAGCCGCGGCGGCACCAGTTGCAAGATGCGGGCGGCCACGTCGCGCTCCAGCCACGCCAACACCACCGCCGATATTTGCGGATGTTCACCCGCCAGGTAATGGGCCACGGTGGCCAGGTCGGTGCGTTTGAGCCGCGCCAGGCCGTCGCCACCAGTACGCATTTCGCCCTTGCTGGCCACTGCCGTTGTGGATACAGATGCCGCAGCGCCCAGCGCCTGGCGCAACATGCCCTGGGCATAGTGGCCGGGCTCGGACAACATCCGGCTGGCCGAAAACTCGCTAGGCCCTTCAGCCACAGGCCCAGGCGGCGGCGCGTCAGCGGGGGCCTCCAGGTTGATGTCTACCGCACCGGTGGCCGGGTCGCCAAACAGGCTGTGGTGCGGGTCAATATCCCGGAGTGCCGAGCGCACCTGGTTCACTTCGCGGGACGACAACTGCGAGAGCACTGATTGCGCCTCGTCGCCGTCCAGCAGCAGCAACAGCTCGGCCGCGTTGCGCAGGGCTTCTTGGGGGCTGGCGGTGACGCGCGGCATGGGGAGGTCTGGGGCCCAAAAATCGGATGCGGTTGAATGACGAATCGAAGCCTGCGCACCGGGCTCAGTGCAACAAGCCCCCGGTGGGCGGCAGCGCGAATGCACTGAACCCGATGTCGGCTTGCGGTGTTGCTGCGGGTTGCTCCACCAGGCCTGCCCGCAGACGCCGGATCTGCGCGTCGTAGCGCAATATTCTCAGCATGATGCCGTGTTTTTTCGCGGCCTGCGCAGCGTTCCACAAGCTGGCATTGGCTGGGTTCGCAGTGCGTTCCCGCAGGGCGTCAATGCGCCGGATGCAGGCCTGACTGGCCTCTGCAAAGGCCGGCCAGTCGGCAGCCTCTGCCGCCTGCAACATTTCTGCACTGAGGGTTTCAACGGCCTGGTAAGCGTTCAAAAGGGCATCGGTCATCGGTTTTAAAACGGGGTGGACGGCTGGTCGGTTTCAATCCGGCAAAGCATAACGGCAGGTGCGCCGACGCAGGCACGGAGTAAGGGGTGAAAAGCCCGCCATTTCAGCGCTGGTTGGCGTTTTGACGTGTAAGGGTTTTGCTGACACGCGCCCCGCCAAAGCCTGACAACCGCGCCATCCGTCGGCTGATTTTTTTGCGCCGCCCGGCCCCGAACAATCAAGGCACCGACCCAGGAGACACCGTGAACAAAGAACAACTCTTAAGTGACATCCGCGAAGCCAATCTCACCTACCTGATGTTGGCGCAAAACCTGATTCGCGCCGACCGCGCAGAAGCGCTGTTCCGCTTGGGGCTATCAGAAGAATCTGCCGACCTGATCGCCCAGTTGTCGCCCGCCCAAATACTCAAGCTGGCCACCAACAATGTGCTGCTGTGCCGCTTTCGGGTAGACGATGACCTGGTGTGGAACCTGCTCACCAGCCACTCCAGCAGCAACGCAGATGCAGGATCGGCCAGCAAGCTGCACGCCAACATTTTGATGGCCAGCCGGTTCGCCGAAGCGCTTTAAAGCGTCTGCACCACGTCCCGGGAAACCCACCATGGCCTCAAAAAGTGTTTTGAACGACGCGCGCCAGGTGCAATGCGCCACCCGGTTGATCCAGCTGGGTGCGCGGTTGCAGGTGCTGGAAAGCGTGACCGATTTATCTTACGAGCGGCTATTGCGCCTGTACAAAGAGGTGGCCGGGCAATCACCTTCCAAAGGCCAATTGCCGTTCTCGACTGACTGGTTTCTGACCTGGCAGCCCAATATTCACGCCAGCCTGTTCATCAACCTGTACCGCTACCTGAACAAGGCCAGCGCGCTGGACGAGATTGAGGTGGTGATGAAGGCCTACACGCTGTACAGCGAACAGGTAAACCAGTGCGCGGTGGAGCCCCTGCTGTCGATCACCCGGGCCTGGCGGTTGGTGCAGTTCATCGACAACCAGATGCTGGCCGTAACACCCTGCGCCCGTTGCGGCGGGCATTTTGTGACCGAGCTGTATGTGAACCCCCGCACCCACGTGTGCGGCCTGTGCGCACCGCCTGCGCGGGCGGGTAAAAGCGCTTGCTCGGGCGGGATTCAGCTGCATTAGTCGTCTAAAAATTGGTTTTTACTAAATAATTTTACTTATTAAGTATATTTTTACTATATTTAAAATAGCTTATTGTTCATTAAATTATTCAATATTAAGCTAATTTAATTTATTTAATTCTTGAATTTTAAATATATTTTATTAATTAGATGACTTCTGAACGCAAGCGCTCGAACACGCCCCAAAACGTTGCGTCTTGTGTCGTGGCGTAATTGATGCGCATCAGCGTGCTGGCTTGCCGTTCGGCATGAAACAGGGCACCCGGAGCCAGCAGGTAACCTTCATCCAGCGCCCGTTGTGAAAGCGCGGCTGTGTCTACCCCCGTATCGACCCAGCCAAACAAACCCGCCGGTGGAGCGGCAAAACTACAGCCCGCCCCAATGGCCAGCTTCACGCTGCGGGTGCGGGCTTCGTCCAGCCGGGCCCGTATACGCGCGGCATGGCGGCGCAACTGGCCTTGGTCAATACACCAGGCCAGGGCTTTTTCAAGCAGGGCCGGGGTGGTGAGCGTGGCCAGCAGTTTGGTGTCCAGCAGGCGCTCCACCAAATGCGGGGGTGCCGCCAGGTAACCCACCCGCCAACCCGGCGCCAAAATTTTGGCAAAACCACTCACGTAAATGGTGCGCTGCAGGCCGTCCAGCGCCGACAAACGCGTCGCGTGGTCGGCGGCGATATGGCTGTAGGTGTCGTCTTCAACAATATGAAAGTCATGCTGGTTGGCCAGTTGCAACACCCGGTGGGCACTGCCCGGCGTGAGGCAATAACCGGTGGGGTTGTGCAGCACACTCACACTCACAAACAGCTTGGGGCGGTGCAGCTCGCACAGTTGGGCCATCACGGCGAGATCGGGCCCATCGGGGCCCCGGGGCACCGGCAAAATGCGCAGGCCCAGGGCGGCCAGGCGGGCAAATTCAATCGCCCAGCCGGGCTCTTCCACCATCACACAATCACCCGCTTTCACCAGCGTGCGGCTGACAATATCCAGTGCATGGGTAGCGCCCACCGTGGTGATGATCTGCGAGGCTGCCGCCTGCACGTTCAGCGCCGCCAACTTGGTGGAAAGCGACTGGCGCAGCCCCATGTCACCGGCTGGTTCACCGTATTGCAGCGAATACGAGTTGAGCACCTTGGCCGTGGTGACCTTGCGCACCGCCGTGTTGATGAAACTGGTTTGCAGCCAGTCTTGCGGAAACACGCCCATGCCGGGCTGAGGCTTGCCACGGCTTTGAGAATCCGTTGGTGAATGACCATGGAACATGCCACGAATCAGAGCGGTGGCGTTCACCGGCACATGGCGCGGCGCGAACGGGTCGGCACCTGGAGCTGGTGTGGCTAACCTGCCAACTTCAGCCACGGGCGCTTTGCCCACGCTGGGCGCAGAGGCCACGGGCTGCATCTCGCGCACGTAAAACCCCCGGTGGGGACGCGCCTCCACCAAACCCTGTGCCAGCAGTTGGTCATAAGCCGCGACCACGGTGGAGGGGCTCACGCCTTGCTGCACGGCGCATTGCCGCACTGACGGCAAGCGTGCACCCGGTGCCAGCAAACGCGTGCGGATGCGCTGCGCAAACCGGTCACACAACTGTTCGGCCAAGGTCGCCGAAGCGGTCTTCATCAACATCGCAATCTCCTCACGTCATCCGTGCGTATGGCTACAGTTACCAATACAGTTTATTGAATTGTCGCCAAAACTGTACTGGTAGTGTGCTGATCATTTCAGTAAAGTGCAAACATGTCAACCGCTGAATTCACCGCCCTTGTGCTGCTGTGCACCGCCGCCAGCTTTTCGCCGGGGCCCAACACCACACTCTCCACCACCCTGGCCGCCAATTTGGGGCTCAGGCGTGCCTTGGTGTTCGTTTTTGCCGTGCCGATTGGCTGGGGCCTGTTGTTCAGCCTGTGCGTTTTTGGTGTGGGTGCCGTGGTGTTGGCAGCGCCCTGGTTACGGATTGCCATTCAGGCTGTGGGCATTGCCTACCTGTTGTGGCTGGCGTTCAAACTGGCGCAGTCGGGCACGCTGAGTGATGCCGATCCGAAACGCCTTGCCATCAGTTTTTGGCAAGGCGTGGGCCTGCAGTTCGTCAACATCAAGGCCTGGATGCTGGCCCTGACAGTAGTGGGCGGCTGGCTGGCGGGCCGCCCCGACATGTTGCCACGTTTCGCCATCATCCTGCCGCTGATGACACTGTTTGGCCTGGCCAGCAACCTGGCCTATGCGCTGATTGGCTCGCTCTTGCGCGAATGGTTGGCAAAAGGTGCGCGCCTGTTGTGGTTCAACCGCCTGATGGCCGCCGTGCTGGTCGCCACCGCCTGCTGGATGGCCACGTTGTGACGGCCGTCACCGCAGCCCCTGGCGGCTCACCGTCGCAGGTGACACGCGGCCTGTGGCTGGGCCTGCTGGGCGTGGTGTTGTTTGCCGCCACCTTGCCCATGACCAAAATTGCCGTGGGTTCATTGGCCGCGCCGCAGCTCACCCCTTGGTTTGTGAGTTTTGGCCGGGCCGCAGCGGCGGGTGTGTTGTCGGCCATTTACCTGCTGGTGCAACGCAGCCAAGGCAAGCTGGTGGTGCCCGCCGGGCGGCAATGGGCGTTGCTTTTCATGACGGCCTGCGGCGTGGTGGTGGGATTCCCGCTGTTCATGTCGCTGGCCTTGCAGTACGTGCCCAGCACCCACGGTGCAGTGGTCACCGGCTTGCTGCCGCTGGCCACGGCGGTGTTGGCAGCGTTGTGGTTTCGCCAGCGCCCCAGCGTGGGGTTCTGGGTCGCTGCGGTGGCGGGCACCCTGCTGGTACTGGCTTTCATGGGGTTTCGTTCGGCCGACAGCGCCGGGCATTTCAGCCTGCACCAAGCGGATGTGTTTTTGTTGATCGCCATGACCACTGGCGCGTTTGGCTACATCGGCGGCGCGCAACTCACACCCGCGCTCGGCGCAGAACGCGTGATTTGTTGGGTGCTGGTGCTCTCGCTGCCCGTCACGCTGCCGATGACCTGGTTCAACCTGCCAGCGCAACCCCAATTGATTCACGCCGCCAGCTGGTGGGCCTTTGTTTATGTGGCGTTATTCTCCATGTGGATCGGTTTTTTTGCCTGGTACCGCGGCTTGGCGCTGGGTGGCGCGGTGCGGGTGAGTCAGGTGCAACTGGTGCAGCCGTTTTTAAGCTTGCTGTTCGCCGTGCCGCTCTTGGGCGAGACGCTGGACGCGCTTACGCTTGGGTTTGGCCTGGCGGTCATTGCCACCGTATTCATCGGCAAAAAAATGCCGGTGAACTGAGTCCTGTTTTTTGATTTGTTGTTTGAAAAGGAACCCCATGACAACCTCCGCTGACAAATCCATCTGGCAGATGGCTGCCCGCGCCGCGAAGATGAACCCTTCGGTCATCCGCGAAATTTTGAAGGTGGCTGAAAAGCCCGGCATCATCAGTTTTGCCGGCGGCCTGCCGTCGCCCAAAACATTTCCGGTCGATGAGTTCCTGGCGGCTTGCCACAAAGTATTGAAGGGCAATGGCGACGCCTTCAGCCGTGCGGCCTTGCAGTATTCAGCCAGCGAAGGGTATGGTCCGCTGTGCGACATGGTGGCCGCCGGTTTGCCCTGGAAGGTAAAACCCGAAGACATTTTGATCACCACCGGTTCGCAGCAGGGGCTCGATTTGGTCGCCAAGGTGCTGATCGACAAAGGCAGCCGCGTGTTGGTGGAAACGCCCACCTACCTGGGTGCCTTGCAGGCCTTCATGCCGATGGAGCCCGAGATTTACAGCGTGGCGAGCGACGACGACGGCGTGCTGATGGATGATTTGAAACGCAAAGCCGGCCAGGGTGCCGACAAAGCCCGCTTCATCTACCTGCTGCCCAACTTTCAGAATCCGACTGGCCGCAGCATGAGCGAAGCACGCCGCGTAGAGCTGGCGCAAACCGCCGCCGAAATCGGCCTGCCGATTGTGGAAGACAACCCCTATGGCGACCTGTGGTTTGACGCACCGCCGCCCTTGCCCATGACGGCACGCAACCCCGAAGGCTGCATTTACCTGGGT
>JANOVW010000073.1:0-13199 GCA_031417575.1 Rhodoferax sp.
GTGAACGACATCGACCTGTGGGAACTGAACGAAGCCTTCGCTGTACAGGTGATCTACTGCCGCGACAAGCTCGGCATCCCCGGTGACCGGCTCAACGTGAATGGTGGCGCTATCGCCGTCGGCCACCCTTACGGTGTGAGCGGCCAGCGTCTCACCGGCCACGCCCTCATCGAAGGAAAACGCCGCGGTGCCAAACGCGTGGTGGTCACCATGTGCATCGGTGGTGGCATGGGGGCGGCTGGGGTGTTTGAGGTTCTCTGACGCGCTGACGCCGAGGTTTTCATGAGCCTGCGCACCTCTCTCGATTTCCTTTTGTACGAGTGGCTCAAGGTCGAGTCATTAAGCACGCGGGAGCGGTTCAAAGACCATTCGCGCGAAACCTTTGATTCGGTACTGGACACCTGCGAACGCATCGCGCGCGAAAAATACGCGCCGTTTAACCGCTTGGTCGATACCCAGGAGCCACGCACCGAAACCGACCCTGACGGCAGTTTGCGCGTTGTGCTGCCACCGGCTACCCACGATGCCAACGCGGCGTATGCAGGCTCAGGTATGTTGAGTGCCTCGCAAGACGAAGCCATTGGCGGCATGCAGTTGCCGTACACGGTGGAGGCAGCGGCCAATTCGTTTTTTGCTTGCGCCTCGGTCAGCATCGGCTCGGGCTTGTTGTCGGTGGGCAATGCCAATTTGCTGATGAAACACGGCACGCCTTTGCAGCGCGAGGTGTTTGCCCTGAACGAGTTTTCGGGGCGCTGGTCGGGCACCATGTGCCTGTCTGAACCGCAGGCCGGGTCGAGCTTGTCGGACGTTGTCACCCGCGCTGTTCCTGATGTGGATGCCCCTTCGAATGCGAATGCCCCATCGGTAGCGGGCCCAGATTTTGAATCCGACCCGCTGGGCCCCCGCTACCGCATCAAGGGCAACAAGATGTGGATTTCAGCTGGTGAACACGAGCTGACCGAAAACATTGTTCACCTGGTGCTGGCCAAAATACCGGATGCTGAAGGCAAACTGGTGCCGGGTACGCGTGGTATTTCACTGTTCATCGTACCGAAAAAGCTCGTCAACGCGCAAGGTGAATTAACGGGTGCACGCAACGACGTCGCATTGGCCGGCCTGAACCACAAACTTGGCTGGCGCGGCACCACCAACACCTTGCTGAATTTTGGCGAAGGGCAGTTCCTGGTGGATGGCAAGCCCGGTGCAGTGGGCTACCTGGTGGGCAAGCCCGGTGAAGGCTTGCGCTGCATGTTCCATATGATGAATGAGGCGCGTATTGGAGTCGGTACCGCGGCCACCATGCTCGGCCTGGCGGGGTATTACGCCTCGCTCGATTACGCCAAAACCCGCCTGCAGGGCCGTCCCGTGAAAGCGCCATCCCAGGGTGGTGGGGCCGTAAAAGATGCCGCCCAACCCCAGGTGTCGCTGATTGAACACAGCGACATCAAACGCATGTTGTTGGCTCAAAAAGCCTATGGCGAAGGTGCGTTGGCGCTGGAGCTGTATTGCGCCCGTTTGGTTGACGAGCACCACACGGGAGCCGCCGAACCCGCCGATGAAGCCCGTCTGTTGCTCGAGGTGTTGACCCCCATCGCTAAAAGCTGGCCCAGTGAGTGGTGCCTGGAAGCCAACAGCCTGGCAATCCAGATTCACGGCGGTTACGGGTACACCCGCGATTTTCCGGTAGAGCAGTATTGGCGCGACAACCGGCTGAACATGATCCATGAAGGAACCCACGGCATTCAGGCGGCTGACCTGTTGGGGCGCAAGGTGTTGATGGAAAACGGCCGTGGCCTGTCGCTGCTGGGCGAACGCATGATGGCCACGATGGCGCGGGCCCGGGCGCTGCACGCCTTGGCCCCGCAACATCAACTGTTGCAGTGCGCCGAAACCTTGGGTAGTGTGTTGCGCAACGGCAATGCCGTAACCCACGCTGCATGGGCCAGTGGCGATCCGCGCGAAGCGTTGGCCAATGCGGTGCCATACATGCAGGGGTTTGGCCACACCGTGCTGGCCTGGATCTGGCTCGACGTGGCTTGCGCTGCGCTGGAACAGGCGCAATCAGCCGCCCAACCCGGCCATCACACCGTTCATCTGGCCGGGGTGATAGGTTGCACGCAGTTTTTCTTCCGCTACGAAGTGCCCAAAATTGCGGCCTGGTTTGCCGTGGTGCAAAGCCGCGACATGACCTGTGCAGATTTTCCGGCAGAGGCGTTTTAGCCTGTTTTTTGCGCCTGACGCTTACTACCCGACACCATGAACCCACTTCAAATCAAACGCCTTCACAACCTGATCTGGGTATTGATCTACGGTGGCCTGTTGTGCGTGGTGGTTTCGCTTTTTGTGGCGCGCACCGATGAAACGCTGGCTTGCTGGATGGCGGCAGGTGGCGCAGTGGTTGCCGGCGTCGGCGTGGTGCTGATTTTTATCCGTTCGAAATACAAGGAAGTCTGATGGCAAAAACCGTTCAACAATTGTTTGACCTGACTGGCAAAACAGCGCTGGTCACCGGCGGCTCACGCGGCTTGGGCCTGCAAATGGCGCAGGCGCTGGGCGAGGCGGGCGCCAAAATCATGCTGTCAGCCCGCAAGGCAGATGAATTGGAGGTGGCCGCAGCGCACTTGCAGGCCCAGGGTATTGATGCCCGCTGGATTGCCGCTGACTGCGGCAAAGAGGAAGACATCCGCCGCCTGGCCGACGAAACCTTGCAACGCATGGGCGACGTGAACATTCTGGTGAACAACGCCGGTGCCTCTTGGGGCGCACCCGCCGAAGACCACCCGGTGCCTGCGTGGGACAAAGTGATGAACGTCAACGTGCGCGGCTATTTCATCCTCTCGCAGCACATTGCCAAAAAAAGCATGATCCCGGCCAAAAACGGGCGCATTATCAATATCGCCTCGATCGCCGGGCTTAACGGCAACCCGCCCGGCATGAACACCATCGCCTACAACACTTCAAAAGGCGCAGTGATCAACTTTACGCGGGCGCTGGCAGCCGAATGGGGCAAGTACAACATCACCGTCAACTCGATTTGCCCCGGGTTTTTCATGACCAAAATGGCGGCTGGCCTGATTGACCTGTTGGGTGAAGACAAGATGAAAGCGGCTGCGCCGTTGGGCCGCCTGGGTGATGATGAAGACCTCAAGGGCCTGGCGCTTCTCTACGCCTCGGATGCCGGAAAACACATCACCGGGCAGTGGATGGCGGTCGATGGTGGTGTCAGCGTGGTGACGGCCCAATGAATATTGACTCCGACTTCAAAATCCACATTCCCTTCGTGGAGCACATGGGCTTCAAGATGGTGAAGTTTGAGGGTGGCCAGTCTGAGATTGTTTATGCGCCCAAGCCAGAACACGTCAACAGTTTTGACGTGACCCACGGCGGCGCGGTGATGACTTTGCTGGATGTATCGATGGCTACGGCAGCACGCAGCCTGGAACTCAACATGGGTGTGGTCACCATCGAGATGAAGACCAGCTTCATGCGGCCCACGCGCGGCCCGGTGACCGCCAAAGGCAGCCTGATGCACCGCACCGCAACCATGGCATTCACTACGTCCACCATTTTTGATGCCAAGGGAAACGCTTGTGCGCATGCCACGGGCACGTTCAAATACGTCCGCCGCAATGACCAAAACGGGCCACCGAAGGGTGCAGGGGATGGGCCAATTGGAAAAATATCTACTGATTAATATTCTCTTTTGAATAGTGGGGTGAAAGTTCCCGTATTAATTGCACAATCAGCTATTTTAAATATATCATTTTTAATTAATTTATATCAATATCATGACCAAAAACAAACAAATATTGCTTGATAGCCGCCCCGAAGGCGAAGCCCAGGCCCGTAATTTCCGCCTGGTCGAAAGCGATATTCCCGCGCCGCGCGAAGGCCAGGTGCTGGTACGCCACCACTTCATGAGCCTGGACCCCTACATGCGTGGCCGCATGAACGACGGCAAAAGTTACGCACAGCCGCAGCCGCTGGGCAAGGTGATGCAGGGCGGCACGGTGGGCGAGGTGGTTGAATCAAAAAGCGATTTGTACGCCGTGGGTGACAAAGTGGTTGGCATGGGCGGCTGGCAACACTACAGTGTGGCCGATGCCGCCGTGCCCGGCATGTTGCGCAAGGTTGACACCACCCACGTGCCCTTGAGCCACTACCTGGGTGCGGTCGGCATGCCGGGTGTCACGGCGTTTTATGGGCTCACCGGCATCATCCAGCCCAAAGCGGGCGAAACCATGGTGGTCAGCGCGGCCAGCGGTGCCGTGGGCAGCGCCTTTGGGGCGCTTGCCAAGGCGCGCGGCTGCCGCACGGTGGGTATTGCCGGCGGGCCCGACAAATGCGCGTATGTGGTGAACGAACTGGGCTTTGATGCCTGCATTGATTACAAGCTGCACAGCAACGCCGCATCACTCTCCAAAGCGCTTAAAGATGCCTGCCCCAACGGCATCGACGGTTATTTTGAAAATGTTGGCGGCATGGTGCTCGATGCCGTGTTGACCCGCATGAACGCATTTGGCCGCATTGCCGTGTGCGGCATGATCGCCGGTTACGACGGCGCGCCGCTGCCGCTGGCCAACCCGTCGCTCATTCTGATCTCCCGCCTGAAGGTCGAAGGTTTCATCGTCAGTGAACACATGGATTTCTGGCCCAAGGGGTTGATGGAACTGGGCACCCTGGTGGGCACCGGCAAACTCAAGCCACGCGAATCGGTAGCCGTTGGGCTCGAAGCGGCACCCGAGGCATTCCTGGGCTTGCTCAAAGGCAAAAACTTCGGCAAACAACTGGTTAAATTGATTTAAACGCGTCACCTGATTGAGGGATCAACCATGTCCGACATCATCCTGCACCATTACCCGGCTTCACCGTTTGCCGAAAAAATCCGGCTCATCCTGGGTTACAAAGGCCTGGCCTGGAAGTCCGTCATCATTCCGCAGATCATGCCCAAACCTGATGTGGTGGCGTTGACCGGCGGGTATCGAAAAACGCCCGTGTTGCAGGTGGGTTCGGACATCTATTGCGACACCGCACTGATCGTCGACGTGCTGGAGCATTTGCATCCGGCCGCCAGTGTCTATCCGGCGCAGAAGGGCCTGGCACGCGTCGTCGCGCAATGGGCTGATGAAAAGCTGTTTTGGGCCGCCATGGGTTACAACCTGAGCCCCAAAGGTGCGGCCCAGATGTTCGGCCAGGGCCGCCCGCCCGAAGAATGGCAAGTAGAGGCCAAGGTGTTTGCCGAAGACCGCGCCAAAATGCGGCTGGGCATGCCGCGCATGCCCATGAACGATGCCACCACCGCGTATAAAAGTTACCTGCGGCGCATCAACAACATGCTGCACGGGCAAGATTTTTTGTTGTGCAGTGCGCCTACCCTGGCCGATTTTTCGGTCTACCACCCGCTGTGGTTTACCCGCACCCAAACCAGCGTAATGGCTGGCATTCTGGGTGCCACGCCCGCGGTAGGCCTCTGGATGGACCGCATGGCCGCCCTGGGCCACGGCCACAGCAGCCCCATGACATCTGGCCAGGCCATCGCCGCCTGTTCGCAATCGGGTTTTTCTGACAGCGTCTTCGTGCAGGAGATCTTCCAGGACGACCACGGCATACCGCTGGGCAGCGAGGTGAGCATTGCCGCCGACAACTTTGGCCCCGAGCCCTCGGTCGGCACGTTGATTTCTGCCACCCGCACCCACTACACCATTCGCCGCACCGATGAACGCGCCGGTGTGGTGCAAGTGCATTTCCCGCGCGTCGGGTACATCCTCAAAAAAGCGGGCGTTTAAATGATCACAGATTTCAGCAACAAAACCGCCGTACTCACGGGCGCCGGCTCTGGTTTTGGCCTTGAGATGGCCCGTATTGGCGCCAAACGCGGCATGAATCTGGTACTGGTCGATGTTCAACAAGACGCGTTGGACAAAGCCGCGGCCGAAATGAAGGCCGCCGGTGCCAAGGTGTTGGCGATGAAGGTGGATGTTTCCAGCGCCGAGCAAATGGCGGCACTGGGCGAGGCCGCCTTCAAGGCTTTTGGCGCACCGCACCTGGTGTTCAACAACGCCGGGGTGGGTGCGGGCGGCCTGATTTGGGAAAACAGCCTGAAGGACTGGGAGTGGGTGCTGGGCGTGAACGTGATGGGCGTGGTGCATGGCTTGCGCACCTTTACGCCCATGATGCTGGCAGCCGCCCAGGCCGACACAGCCTGGAGCGGCCATATCGTCAACACCGCCAGCATGGCCGGTTTGCTGAACCCGCCCAACATGGGGGTTTACAACGTCAGCAAACACGCGGTCGTCAGCCTGACCGAAACCCTGTTCCATGACTTGTCGCTGGTCACCGAACAGGTTCACGCCAGTGTGTTGTGCCCGTTTTTCGTGGCTACTGGCATTAACCAAAGCGGTCGCAATCGGCCCAAGGAACTGTCTGAAAACCTGCCCAAAACGCGCAGCCAACTGGTCGGTGAAGCCATGACGAGCAAAGCTGTCACTAGTGGCAATGTGTCGGCAGCGCAAGTGGCGCAATTCGTGTTTGATGCCGTGGTGGCCAATCGTTTTTATATCTACAGCCACCCCAAAGCACTCAAATCAGTCCAGACCCGCATGGAAGATATCGTGCAATGCCGCAACCCAACCGGCCCGTTTGCCGAGCGCCCAGAAGTTGAAGCGGAACTTAAAAGGGCTTTGAGAGCGGGTTGAGGGCAAATCGCCTACTGGGCAACCGGGTGCGGTGGCCACCCGGCATCCAAATTCAGTGCAAACTGGTCAACGCACTGCTGGAATCAAATAAATCAACCTGCGAAATATGGTCTTCTGGCTGCCCCAGCATATTGACCATCACCGTCAGGTCTTCATCCACGATGAACTCTGCAGATGACCGGGCACAGATGATCTTCTCGGGCATTTGCGGCCGGGCTACCACATAACCCTGTACGTAATCGACTCCGATCTCGATCAGGGTTTGGACCGTCGCGGCATCTTCGGCCCATTCGGCAATGGTTTTCATGCCCAAATTGCGCGCCAGGCTGACAATGGCCTCCACAATCGCCACATTGGCCGGGTGGCGGTTCATGTTGACGATGAAACTGCCGTCAATCTTCAACAAATCGGCAGTGAGTTCTTTCAGATAGGAGAACGAGGTGTAACCGGCACCGAAGTCGTCCAAGGCCACTTTGGCACCAAAACTGCGTACCTTGTCCACAAAGCGGCGCGTATTGTTGAGGTCATGCAGGGCCACGCTTTCGGTGATCTCCAAGCACAAATGCCGCACCACATTGATGTTTTGCTCCAGCATCAAATACACGTCTTGCAAGAACTTTTCGTCGTTCAGCGAAGCGCCGCTCAGGTTCATGCACACAAACCGGGTGTGTTTGAGCAAGCTGTGGTTTTCATTCAGCCACGCCAAGGTGGTGGTCAGCACCCAACGGTCAATCACGCTCATGCGGCCACTTTTTTCACCGGCAGCAATCAGGCGTTCGGTGGGGATCAGGTCGCCATCTGGCCCCTTCATACGCAACAGCACTTCGAAATTGAGTGAGGCATGCGGGCTTGAAAGCGACATGATGGGCTGCATCATCACAAACAGCCCGGTTGTGGCCAAAGTGGTCGACAGTTGTTCCACCAGCTTGAGCTCGGCGTCGTGCTGGTCAAACGCATTGGCATTGCGCTCGTAGATCACCAGGTTGTCACTCTTGCCGGCCTTGGCATCATGGCAGGCCCTGTCAGCCGTAGAGACGGCATCTTTCACCTGCATTTCGGCGCTCACTTCGATCAGGCCGATCGAGCCGCGCACGTGAAAGGCGCGGTCACCAACGCGGTAGGGGGTGTTTCCCAGGGTGTCAATGATGCCCCGGCAAATCAGCGCCGCTACCGGTATTTTGGTGTCGGGCATTACCAATACAAACTCGTCACCGCCAACCCGCCCGAAATGGATGGCACCCGAAATCATGTGGGTCACGCGTTCACACACTTGCTGCAGCACGTCGTCACCGGCGTTGTGGCCATACAGATCGTTGATGAGCCTGAAGCGGTCCAGATCAAGGTATGCCAGCGCCAGCGGCTTGCCCATTGCCAGCTCGACCATGGCTGCATCCAGCGATTTTTCAATCCCCCGGCGGTTCAGCACTTTGGTCAAAGGATCGTTGTTGACCAAAAACAGCAACTCCTCGGTGGCCTTGGCTTTTTCGGTGATGTTTTGCAAGGAGCCTTCGATACGATCGCGTGCCAAAGTGGCCTTCACCAGGTACCGGTTGGGCTCGGTTTTATCGGTGAGTGGCGTGCGTCCACGCAGTTCCATTTCACCGTCTTTTTGGGTGTGCACCATGTTGTGCAATTGGGTCCAGGCTCCGCCGCTGAAATAACGCTGCCAAGTGTGCCCGTTGGCATCCAGCAGGTTGGTAGCACCCAGCATGCGTTTGAGGGCCGGGTTGGCGCTGATAAAGCGCCCGCGCAAATCCAGCGAAAACAGACCGATCGGCATCGCCTCGTAGGTATGTTGCAGTTCGGCCTGTACTTCCAGACGTTTGTTGTGCTCTTCGCGCATTTGCGCGGCAATCGCCAATGCCGCCAAAATGCTGGAGGAAAGGGCCGCGGTGACACTGTTGAAGGCACCCAGCAGGTCTTTAAGCCCTAGCGCCGCCGCCAACACTTCAAACAGCTGGGCGGCAATGGTGATAGAGACCGATGCTGCGTACCACATTGCCACGGTCGATTGGGTCTTGCGCAAGATCAGCGCCATGGTCACCATCAAGATGCCGATCATCAGCCCGGTTGAAGCCCACAAGAACGGCAGATACGCCTGAAACGACAGTGAAAGCGACAACACCAGCAAAGGCAGGCTCAACCACTGGGCAATGCGCAACATCCACAGTGTGCCTACTTTTTCGATTTCTTCACGAAACAAGGCAACGAACAGTGTCAGCGAGACGGTGTAATACAGCGCCGTGGTGAGCAACCGCATCTGTTGCAGCCACTCAAACGGCACCACCGTGCCCAGCCATTGGGTGTCCCACCCGGCTGAGAGGGCACCCATGCGCAGGTTGAGCACCAGCCAGGCCGCGAAGATCATGTACAAACCGCTGCGGTTGATGATGGCCGTGACCAGCACAAACAACGCCAAAATCAAAATGCCGCCATCCAGTAGGCCAGCCCGGCGGTGGAAATCTTGCGCGCTGGCTTGCAAGTCGGCCGAATTCCATTGCGCCACGCTCAGCCTGGCCGGGCCGACAGATTCAATACAGCAAACGAGGTTTTGCGACTGCCCGGAAGCCCCCAAATCGATGGCGTAACCTGATTTGGTGGCGGTAACCGCGCCAGAGAAGCCTAGTTGGCTACCGCTGCCCAATCGCTTGAAATCCGGGCCTGTCCAGCAAGACAGTTTTTTGGCATGGCGCGAGGGAAATTCGAGCGAAGTTGGTTTGCCGGACGCGTTCGGTGGGACACTGACGCCAATCCAGTGCGGCGCTTCAGACATGTGCGTGTCGGCGTGCAAGACGTAGCGCGAAGCCTGGATCAAAGGCAGTGCCTGCTGGGGTGTGGTGATCAGCGAACCCCCGTCAATCGCCCGAAACTCGAGCTTCAGCGGTTCAACCAGGTTGGTTTGGTTTTTCCAGGCCAGCAGGGCCAAAGCTGACAACAACGCGATCACCAGCGGAATGGCGTACGCCGCCAACAGGTACAGCAGCGTGTCCAAGCGCCGGTTAACCCGGCGCAGGCGACGCTGCCAAACAACTGATTGCTGAATTAACTTGTTCATGAGCCCCAAAATGACAAAACCCGA
Organism: Rhodoferax sp.; assembly: GCA_031417575.1. Taxonomy (GTDB): domain Bacteria; phylum Pseudomonadota; class Gammaproteobacteria; order Burkholderiales; family Burkholderiaceae_C; genus JANYCG01. The sequence goes on from JANOVW010000073.1 coordinate 9,775, forward strand.
GGTTTGGGCTCTGCCAATGCAGTTTTAACTTTGTCTGCCAACCATTTGACACTACAAAGTTGATAGGGCACAAGGTTACACCGTGGCGCAACTGGTCACAAGCGTACACGTCAATCCAAAGGGGTATCGTGCGCAATAAACAACAATTAAATCATTGGGTTACCACTGATAAATGAAGTGAATCCTTATTTGACTGCCAGTTTTCAAGGCCGACACCTGTTGTAAACAGACCCGCCTGCCAAGCTTTACAACTGCCCCGACCCTTGGTGCAGCCGGGTAATGAGTGGCCCGGTAAAGGGCTTGCGCGGCAAACGGGCTACTGGAGAATCATTGCGTATAGGCGGATTTGTTGCTGCCCATTTCACCGCCCAGGGTATTGGTTGTCAGCAACGACCGGCGCCGCTCCGCCACCAAAATATCCGGGTGGTGTGTGCGGAAAGCAAAGTCAAACAGCGGGTTTTTGGCGACCGTCCAGCGGGCTTCTGCCGTGGCGGTTTCGCTGCACATCACCCGGTGCGGCAAATTGCTGGCGTGCGCCAGGGGGATGTAACCAATGCCGGGGAACACATCCGTGAAGAGCAGGCGCTCATACTGGCGGTCCAGCGGTGCGCGCCCGGCAATCACCATCCAGTCCACCCCAATCTGTTTGCAATACAAATAGAACGACTTGAACATCACCGTGGTGACCAGGCGGCCGCCTTTGCCATCGGTAACACCCAGGCGGGTGGCTTCAGCCAGGCGTTTGCCCTTCATCCAGGCCGGCAATTCGATGGATTGCTCCAGCACCAACGGCTTGTATTGGTTGGTTTGAATGCGCATGGTGCCCAAGGGCGAACCGTCCAGTTTGGATTCAGCCAGCAGCACAGTAACGCCGGTTTCGGTGTCTTCGCGTTCAGCGGTTTGAAGCGTCCGGGCAAACTCCGGCAGGTGCCGCGCGTAGGCCGAATGCCGGATTTGCACGGCTTTATCCAGGTCTTGCGAGTCATTCACCAGCCGAACCGTGAACGGCAACTGTTCCACCGGCAGCGGCTGGCCGTTGGGCTGGGCAGCCTGGGGCAGGGCAGCGTCAAGGGTTTGAATACGGTGGTAGTGGGTGCCGGGCACCGCTGTTGGGTTCATCATGATCCGTACTCCTGCAATAGCGTCAAGTGGTCCGCCTACAGTCGCACTGTGGGCTTGGGACATGAAACTGAATGTACGGTTTGTGTCTAAATGAACCCGTCAGGCGGTGGATGTAGCCACTGTAGGTAAATGCCTTACAAAATTATGTTGAGTGGTGTTTTGGCCTCAGCAGGGCGCAGATACCGCTTGCAAGGTGCGGCCGGTTTTGCTGTCAAACAGCACCAGGTTCACACGCCGTGCGTGGCCGGGTGTGGCGGCAATGCTACGCCAGCTGAGCTTTTGGCCTGCGCTGGTCGTGTTTCGGTAGTCTCCTGCTGGGGTGTATTGGCGCACCACGGCATCGTGTTTGAGGAACTCACCCGCGTTTTCGCCCGATTTCACGCGGGAGCTGTGGCCGTCTTCAGTCAGCGTCCAATAGGCTGACCAGGCCGCGGTTTCAGTTGTGCCAACCACGGGTGTAACTAAGGGTGTAACCAAGGCCTCAAACTGATCCGGCCCCACCCGTTTGAGGCTGATGGACAGGCTGGCCGCTTCTTTGGCTGCAACCTGAAGGGCACCCGCGGCTGGTTTGTTGTACCAATCCCGCCAATCGCGCCCGTTGTGGACCAACTGCGGGGTGTAAATGGAGCTTTGCCGGTTCCAGGCGGCAATTTGGCGCTGGCGGCTGGTGTGCGCGGGGGTGGCAAAACGGTCTGCCCAACCGATGTAATCCCAGTACCCCACATGAAAGGCTTGCAGCAACGGCGGGTTGCCGCCCAATGCCGCGTCGGTTAGGCCCTCAGTTTTGGCCTTCAAGGCCGTCAGCCACTGATCGGCAGGCGGGCAAGAACTGCAACCCTCCGACGTATACAGCTCAATCACCTGCGTTTTGAAGGGCCCCGACTGTGCGCTGCAGTTTGGCGCAGAAATATTTTGAGAAAAAGCACTTTTTGTTGAAATGATAATTGCACAACCAGCTACGAAGTGAATAGCATTTTTGCGCATATTTTGATGTTTAATTGGCATTGCGGGAGCTCCAGATGGTTGCGGCAGGTGCCAAGCGAAGTCGGTTATTCGAAGGTGGTTGTTGGGCAAGGGTTGGTCTGATTCAGCCCGCGTGTCTTACAGTCTGGCCCGGGCCCGGTGGTATCAAAAACCTGTCATGGGTCGACTGGTTTGGGTATAAAACTTTTTTGTTTTGCAGAACCGGCGAGGTCGTCATTCCCCTATGGCACACTCCCTGCCTTCGCTCTCAAACCATCTGGTTTTCCGTCCCCGTATTCATGCTTCATTCAGATACCCCCCAAGTCGCTCTGTTCGCCCAACTCGCCGCCGAAATCCGCATCACCCCGCGCCAGGTTCAAGCCGCCGTCGAACTGCTCGACAGCGGGGCCACGGTGCCGTTTATTGCCCGTTACCGCAAAGAGGTCACCAACAACCTGGACGATATTCAGCTACGCGAACTGGAGGCCCGCCTTTCGTATTTGCGCGAATTGCAGGAGCGCCGCGTGGTGGTGGCCAAGGCGATTGAGGAGCAGGGCAAACTCACGCCCGCGCTGTTGGCGGCCATTCAGGATTGCGACAGCAAACAGGCGCTGGAAGATTTGTACCTGCCGTTCAAGCTCAAACGCCGCACCAAGGCGCAAATTGCCCGCGAGGCCGGACTGGAGCCGCTGGCCGACGCGCTGTTTGCCAACCCGCTCTTGCTGCCGCTGGATGAAGCTGAAAAATACGCCAAACCCCTGCCCGCGGTGGGGCCGGATGACGACAAACCGGCCGATTTTTCGACCCCCTTGCTGGTGCTCGATGGCGTGCGCGATTTGCTGAGTGAGCGTTGGGCGCAAGACCCGCAAGTGGCTGCGCCGCTGCGTGAATGGATGTGGAACGAAGGCCTGTTGCACACCACGTTGGCCAGCGGAAAAAATGAAAACGACCCTGAAATCGCCAAATTCCGCGATTATTTTGACTATTCGGAGCCGCTGCACCGCGTGCCGTCGCACCGGGCGTTGGCGGCGTTTCGGGGCCGAGCCTTGGCGTATTTAAATGTTTCTATCAAATCGTTTGAAGACATAGAGCCTATTGTTAACACAATAATTGCACAATCAGCTATAGATATTGATAATAAAAACGATCTAAAAATAGGAAAACCATTACCTAAAACCGCACCCAAGCAAATACCGTTGGCAGAGATTCATGTCGCCCAAGCCCTGAAATGGCGCCACCAAAACCGTCCGGCCGACGATTTTTTGCGCAAATGTGTCGCCTGGACGTGGAAGGTGAAGCTCAGCTTGTCGATCGAGCGCGAGTTGTTTGCCCGCTTGCGT
>JANOVW010000074.1:0-2599 GCA_031417575.1 Rhodoferax sp.
GTGGGCTTCGAGGTGGCGCGCAGCCGCGGCGCCAGCGAGATCGAGGTGGGCAACGGCGTGCGCGCCAAGCTGAAAGAACTGCAGGCCGCGCGGCCGGATTTGCGCATCACCGAATCGTTCGACTTTGTGACCCCGGTGGAAGACGAGTACAAGGCTTCGATGAAGCTCTTGTACGAGGGCGCTTTGCTGGCGGTGCTGGTGGTGTGGCTGTTTTTGCGCGACTTTCGGGCCACCGTGGTCTCGGCGGTGGCGCTGCCACTGTCGGCCATTCCGGCCTTTATCGGCATGCATTACCTGGGCTTCACCATCAACGTGGTGACCTTGCTGGCGCTCTCGCTGGTGGTGGGCATTTTGGTGGACGACGCGATTGTGGAGGTTGAAAACATCGTGCGCCACATGCGCATGGGCAAGTCGCCCTACCAGGCGGCCATGGAAGCGGCTGACGAGATTGGCCTGGCGGTCATCGCCACCACCTTTGCACTGATTGCCGTGTTTTTGCCCACCGCCTTCATGGCCTGTATTCCGGGCAAATTCTTCAAACAATTCGGCTGGACGGCCTCGCTCGCCGTGTTCGCGTCGCTCCTGGTGGCGCGCGCGCTCACCCCCATGATGGCCGCCTACATCATGAAGCCCTTCGTCACCGCCGAAAACAAACCCGCCTGGGCGCGCAAAAACCGCGTGTTTTTAGCGGTGTGGGGCTGGATGAACAACAGCCAGGAACCCGCCTGGCTCAACACCTACCAAAGCTGGGCGGCCTGGTGCATTCGCCACCGCTGGGCCACGGCCTTCGCCGCCGGCCTGTTTTTTGTCGGCTCCATCATGCTGATTCCGCTCTTGCCGCAGGGCTTTATCCCGGCCGACGACAACTCGCAAACCCAGGTCTACATGGAGCTGCCACCGGGCACCACGCTCAAGCAAACCATGGCCGCCGCCGAAAGCGCCCGCTTGCTGGTGGCCGGGGTCAAGCACGTCAAGTCGATCTACACCACCATTGGCGGGGGCTCGGCCGGTGCCGACCCGTTTGCGCCGCAAGGCGCCCAGGAGTCGCGCAAGGCGGCCCTCACCATCCAGCTGGACGCACGCGGCGCCAGGCCCAAAAAACAGGTCATCGAAAACCAGATCCGTGACGTGATGGCCAATTTGCCCGGCGTACGCAGCAAGGTTGGCCTGGGCGGCTCGGGCGAGAAGTACATCCTGACGCTCACCGGCAACGACGGCAACGCGCTTGCCACCGCTGCGCAGGCGATTGACCGCGACCTGCGCACCATCCCTGGTGTTGGCAGCATCCAGTCATCTGCCGCGCTGGTGCGCACCGAGATCATCGTTACCCCCGATTCGCAACGCGCCGCCGACCTGGGCGTCACCAGCAACGCGATTGCCGAAACCCTGCGCATCGCCACCGTGGGCGACTACGACAGCGCCCTGCCCAAGATGAACCTGGCCCAGCGCCAGGTGCCCATCGTGGTCAAGCTCGATGCGCTGGCGCGGCAAGACCTCGAAGTGCTGGGCCGCCTGGCCGTGCCCGGCAGCAAAGGCCCGGTGATGCTCAACCAGGTGGCCACGCTCACGCTGGGCGGCGGCCCCGCCGTGATCGACCGCTACGACCGCTCGCGCAACGTGAACTTCGAGGTGGAACTGGCCGGCATCGCCCTGGGTGACATGAAAGCCGCGGTTGACAAGTTACCCAGCACCAACAATCTGCCCCCCGGCGTGCAGGTGGTCGAAGTCGGCGACGCCGAGGTGCAGGGCGAGCTGTTTGAGAGCTTTGGCCTGGCCATGCTCACCGGCGTGCTGTGCATCTACATCGTGTTGGTGCTTCTGTTCAAGGCGTTTTTGCACCCCTTCACCATCCTGGCGGCGCTGCCGCTGTCGCTGGGCGGCGCATTTGTGGCCCTGCTCATCACCAACAAGGCGTTTTCCATGCCTTCGCTGATCGGCCTCATCATGCTCATGGGCGTGGCCACCAAAAACTCGATCCTGCTGGTGGAATACGCCATCGAAGCCAGGCGCGAACGCGGCCTGTCGCGCCTGGATGCGATCCTGGATGCCTGCCACAAGCGCGCCCGCCCGATCGTCATGACCACCATCGCCATGGGTGCCGGCATGCTGCCCATCGCCATCGGCTCAGGTTCCGCCGACCCAAGCTTTCGCTCGCCGATGGCCATCGCCGTGATCGGCGGCCTGATCACCTCAACCTTCTTGAGCCTGTTGGTGATCCCCGCCGTGTTCACCATCGTGGACGATATATCGATCTGGTTTGGCCGGGTGTTCAAGCGAAAGGCAGCGGCCACACCCCCATTGCCAGTTGAAAAAATCGCTTAGAAAATGTGCTTTTTTGCTATGTTTAGAGAAGCTTATAGTGCATATTTCTAGGCGGTTTTGACCACGAAACTCTTGAGAATTTCGGATTCAACCTTTAACGGGGCACAGGCCGGGCTACTTTTTGACCGGAATCGAAGTGCCCGCTGGCACCGGCACGGCGGTCACGCTGTTTTGGGGCGAACCTTCAATCAGGCGGTCTGAATACGTCAGGTACACCAGCGTGTTGCGTTTGGCGTCCACCATACGCACCACGCGCAGCTTTTTGAACACCAGCGAA
>JANOVW010000075.1:0-9207 GCA_031417575.1 Rhodoferax sp.
TTTTTTCAGCGCAGGCGCGAAAGCGCGGCGCTTGATATCTCGGCGATTTTCTGCAGGAAATCGGTGCCCATGTCGGCATGAAAGCGTTGTGAGTCACTGGAGGCCAGCACGATCAGGCCAAAGGCTTTTTCGGCGCGGACGGGCAACAGGGCGATCGACACCGCCTGTTTTGGGTCAAACAACCAGCTGACGGCTTCAAACCCGGTGTTCAGGCCGCAAAACGGCTCGGTCAGGCTGTTGGCGAAGGATTTGGCATCATCACTCACGCCCGTTGCAAAATCAGAACTGGCATGCTGCGCGGCAACCCCCCACACCTTGATAGCCACTTGCGGCACCATGAATTGGTCGCTGATCTCGCTGGCGATGATGGCCGGCAACTCGGCGGCTGTATCGGCCAGAAACAGCGAGCGCGTCCAGTTCAGCAGTTTGTCGGCCAGCAGGCTGTTTTCATTGCCGTTGCGGATCATGTCCATCACCCGGCGCTCATACCCTTTGATTTTGTCGCGCAGCATTTCGGCCTGGCGCTCCTGCAAACTCACCGCCCGTTTGCCATGCGGGCTGGTCAATTGCACCGAACCCAGCAACTCGGCATGGCGCTCAAAAAAATCAGGTGTATTGGCCAAATAGCTTGCGATGTCGTCTTCTGTCATGGGGTGTCTCAATGGAGAGTTGGCTTCTTGATTCATGAATTCATTTTTTGTGGGTGGGGGCCTTATCAACCCGCATTGAAACGCGGCAAGGTGTCTTCAAAATCCTCTGGCACATCAATCTCGGCGTCAAAAACCAGGGTGGCCGGGCCGCTCATCAACACGGGGGCGCCCCAGTTGGGCGTTTCGCCTTCCAGCCCCGCCCAGGCCACCGTTAACACGCCACCGCGCGTTTGCACCTGCACCTGGGCATCCAGCAGCCCCAGGCGAATGCCGCACACCACCGCAGCGCAGGCACCCGTGCCACAGGCCAGGGTTTCACCTGCGCCGCGCTCATATACGCGCAGGCGAATGTTGCGCCGCCCCAAAATCTGCATGAAACCCACGTTCACGCCTTGTGTAAACGACGGGTGGCGCTGCACGCGCGGGCCCAGGCTGCCCACGGGCGCGCTATCAACGTCTTCGACCACCAGCACCGCATGGGGGTTGCCCATGGAGACCACCGCCACCGACACAATCGTGTCTTCATCGCGATCGGTTTGACGGGCCTCAACCATCAGCGAAAAAACTTCCCAGGCATCGCCCGCCTGCGACAGCAAGCCTGGCGGCACAAACGGAATGCGGGCCAAATCAAACAGAGGCGCCTGCATGTCCACAGAGACCTGACCATTGGCTTCTGAGCGCAGTTCGAGCAGGCGGTTGAGAGTTTGTACGTTGATAACCGATTTGTCCGTCAGGCCTTTTTGGCGCACGTAAGTCATGAAGCACCGCGCCCCGTTGCCGCAATGCTCTACCTCGCCGCCATCGTTGTTGTGGATTTTGTAAGCAAAATCCACCCCTGGCGCGGGCGACGGCAACACGCTCAAAATCTGGTCGGCCCCCACGCCAAAATGGCGATCTGCCAAAAACCGGTATTGCGTAGCCGTCAGGTTGAGCGGCGTGCGTGTTTCATCCAGCACGACAAAATCGTTTCCCGCCCCCTGCATTTTGGTGAACTTGACCTTCATGGGGCGATTATCCTCTGGACACCCGTTCAATTTCAACTCTGAAAGTATCCGATGCGCATCCCCGACTGGACCCCCGAACTCAAACCCCAACCGCAAGACCTGATTGCCGCAACCGAAAAACGCCGTGGCGGCAAACTCATCGAGCTGGATCACGCGCTGATGTGGAGCGAACCCATCGCCCGTGGCTGGAACGTTTACCTGGGTGCCGTGCGCACCGGGCTGCCCACCAGCCGGAAACTGCGCGAGCTGGGTATTTTGGTGGTAGCACTGCTCACTGGCGCTGATTACGAATACAAACACCACGCGCCTGATTTTCTGACGGCTGGCGGCACCCAGGCCGAGCTGGATGCGTTGAACCGCTTCATCAGTGCCCATCCGCGCGGCGTGGTGGCCGATGCCGCGCTGGGCGTGCAGGAATCCGCTGTTATTGAATACGCCGTGCAAGTCACGCTCGATGTGCGCGTGAGCGACGCAGCCTTCGCCAAGATGAAGGCCCAATTCGACACCACCCAAATCGTCGAAATCACCACCGCGATTGCGGCTTACAACATGGTGGCGCGGATTTTGGTGCCATTGGGGGTAGGGAGTTAATGGCTTGATCTGTGTGCGCCTTTTGGCACTGATTTCGTTTTGAGCAGTACTAACGATTGAATCACCGGTCAACACCAAAACGCAATTCGCATCTATCGCATGCAAAAATTTGATTTAAAAATGATTGCCTGGCGAAATCTGCCAATTTGGCTACTCCGGGCTTGGCCAGTATGGGCACTATTGCCGGTCTTCATTGCCCATTCATTTGCCATTCACCAATTCACCGCTCACCCAGCAACAGTACACAAGCTTATTGGGATGTCCCTTCAGGTGCTTGGTGGACTTCTCATCCTTTTCTCAGTAAATGAAAACCTTGGTGTTTTCCGTAAGCAGTCACTTGGCTCCGTTATCGTGAGTTGGTTTCGGGAATTTCCAATAGTGCGCACTCATATACTGGGTGCCGGCAATACCAGTCAAGCGTCCTCAAGCAGTGGCAGTGGATTGACTATTGGTCGAGAAAGACCTGCGACCATTGACGGGCGGGTAGCAGAGCTCGAACTACAACTTCAAGAAGTTCGCGAAGAAATGCGATCAAAACATGTGCGCATCATTTCGCGCATTGACGCTGTAAACGAAGCACTTTCAAAGAGCGTCATAGATGCTGACGTCAAGCTCACTTCGCTTTCTGAACGAATTGAGCAAGCCACGGTTGGAGGTTTCAAGCTCCAGGCATTTGGCGTTCTACTTGCAGTCTATGGCGCGATCACGAGCGTCTTTGCATAAGCACGAAACCATGTCGAAAAGACCGTCTCGGAACATGGTCAGCTTGACAGGGAGGCAATTTGGCTCAATCCAAGCGCTGAGGGTGGTGATTGGGAAATGCGACCGGACTTTGGAGTGAAAGGCGTCGCAGTAGCGGTTATCGTGCACCTCCAAAAATTCCGCGACCGCCGTGTCGCACGAATTTTTCGTGCCCGCGAGTGATTCCACTCCAAAACCGCACGCGCATTGCCCAGTCGCCGCGCGGAGTTCGATAGGCAAAAGGACGGCCTGAGTGTTTCAACGTTTAACTTTATTTGTTAAACATTGTTTGACAATTTGAATCACGCAGCATAAACTCAACACCTTATCAACAAAGCCAAACACGCCATGGAACTCCAACTCAGAAAACTGGGCAATTCGACCGGGTTGACATTGCCACCGTCGCTCATGCGCGACTTGGGGCTGGCAGCGGGTCAAGTGGTCTCATTGAATAAAACGGCTGACGGTGGCTTGCTGATTCAGCCCATCCGTAAACGCCGCAAATACTCGGCGGCGGAACTCAACGCCCTATGCAATTCCAAAGCGCCCATGCCTGACGATTTGGTGAGTTGGGATGCCATGAAACCTGTGGGTTCAGAAGCGTGGTGAGCCGTCGGACGGGGCCGCAGCAAGGTGACATTTACCGCGTCCCGCTAGACCCTACGGCTGGATCTGAAATTCGAGGCACACGGCCTGTACTGGTGCTCTCCAACGCAGACTTCAACCTCGCCGGGCGGGCTTTGGTGGCACCCATCACACAAGGCGGCAATTTTGAACGCGTGGCGGGTTGGGCAGTCACGCTGATGGGCAGTGGAACGGCCGCGCAAGGCGCAGCTGTCGTCAGTCAGTGCCGCGTATTGGATTTGGCAGCACGTGGCGCAAAAAAACTGGAGTCTGCGCCTGTGGAGGTGACTGACGAAGCGCTGGCCAAATTGCAAGCCATGGTGGATTGACCGGGCAAATCATTGGCCGCTGGCTGATCCTGATCGCGCTGTTTTTAGCAGCCTGCGATGACGGCCCAACCCGCGCGGCCAAAGGCCGCTTGGTGGGGACATGGGTTTCTGAAAAGCCGGAGCGATCGGGTCAGCTGCGACGGGTTCTTGCCTTGGAAGCCGATGGGAAGGTGAAGAATTTTTCGTTTGTGTTGACGGGGGCCGTTGGGCTACCCGTGGACATGCGCGAAGGCGAGTGGTTTTTAGCCGGTGTCAACTTCAAACGCAAATACACTCGCATTGATGGAAAGCCGCTCACCAACGCATTTTTCGTCTACGAAACCCACGAATTGATATCCGTCTCGGCAACTGAACTTGTCGGTTTTAGCAGCGTTGGGCAAGGTGAGATTCGTTTTCGCAAGGCACCCCCTGGGCGCGATTAAGTCATCGGAGTCGTCGATACGACTCATCGACGCGGCTGGTTAGCGACTCCCGGATCCCGAACCGTATAGCGCGAGATTAACGGTTGATTCACATCTGGCGCAAAACCAACGGCTGCTGCATCAAATCCAAAAGCGGCGCGTGTTCCACGCCGTTCGCCAAGATGAAGGCCCAATTCGACACCACCCAAATCGTCGAAATCACCACCGCGATTGCGGCTTACAACATGGTGGCGCGGATTTTGGTGCCGTTGGGGGTAGGGACTTGATTTGAAGCGATGACAAGCCGGGCCGCCACACTGCAAACTGCCGTCAGTCGGCCTTGATATTGTTTTCGCGCACGACTTTGCCCCAGATATCCATCTGCTTTTCGATGAACTCGCGCGCCTGATCGGGCGTACCGCCCATCACGTCGATACCTTGGGTGTCGAGCCGTTTGGCCATATCCGGTTGTTTCATGATTTTGTTCAGCTCCGCATTCATGCGCGCCACGATCTCGGGTGGTGTCTTGGCGGGGGCCAGTACAGCCCACCAGGCCGGCGCTTCAAAACCGGCAAAGCCGCTTTCTGCCAAGGTGGGTACGTCTGGTAAATCGGGCGATCGTTTACTGGTGGTAACCACCAAAGGCCGCAGCCTTTTGTTGTCAATATGCGGTTTGGTGACAAACACCGATCCGATGGAAAGTGGCACATGCCCTGCCACAGCGTCGGTCATCAAGGGGCCACCGCCTTTGTATGGAATATGCACAAACTCGAGTTGGCCACTTTTGCCCAGCAAGTTCACTGCCAAATGCCCCAGGCTGCCCGAGCCAATCGTGCCATAGCTGATTCCCCCTTTGGTGCGGGCCGCAGCCACCACGTCGGCAAAGGTTTTATAGGGCGAACCCACGTGCGTGGCCAACACCATCGGGGCGGTACCGATCAATACGACGGGGGCCAGGTCTTTTTTGGAATCAAAGGGCAGATTGGGGATCAGGCTGGGGTTCACGCCGTGCGTATCAAAAACCACGGCAAAGGTGTAGCCGTCTGCCGGTGCAGCTGCCACCGCCGCCGCACCGATTGAACCCGATGCACCACCGCGGTTTTCCACAATGACCGACTGCCCCAAAGCGGTGCCCAAGGCAGGCCCAAGTAAACGGGCCACCTGGTCAACCGAACCACCGGGCGGGAAAACAGCCACCAGTTTGATGGCTTGTTTGGTGGGCCATGCCTGGGCGAGCGCCTGCAAGGGAAGCATTGCGGTGACCAAAACCGACAGCGCCCCGAAGAGCAGACCAGCCATGCGGTTCGTAAAAGTAGGATTGAAAGGTGCCAAGAAAACTCCTGAATCGTTGAAATGAAGATTGCACGGCCGTAAAGCTGTAGCGCGGCGGAACCGTTCGAAGTATCCAACACGAGCCTGAACACTGCCAACGGGACTAGCCCTAGGTTTCCGGGCAAAATTGCGCCATGCCCCGCCTGAACCAACTCCTCTACCCGCAACGCGAACCCGTTGCAACCCGCCCTGCTGCCACCGTTTTGCTGCTGCGCGACGGCGAAAAAAGCATTGAGGTGCTGATGACGCACCGCTCCATGACGGCGAGCTTTGCCCCAGGGGCGTATGTGTTCCCGGGCGGCGGTGTGGATGCCAGTGACGCAGCCGCGCATGGGCAAGCACGCCGCCGTGCCACGCAGAGTGATTTGCACCTGACACAAGCCATCGCCGCGATTCGTGAAAGTTTCGAAGAACTCGGCGTGTTGTTCGTCCGCCGGGCCGATGGCAGCATGGCCGGTGCGCCAGACATTGCCGCGCTGGACCGCAAGGCCCCCTTTGTGGCGCAATGCGCCGCGCATGGGCTCACACTGGCAGCAGACGAGGTTTTTGTATTGGCCCACTGGATCACGGACCGTGATTTGCCGCGCCGTTTTGACGTGCCGTTTTTGGTGGCCCGCATGCCTGCTGGCCAAAGCCCGGTGGCAGATGAATCCGAACAGTTTGAACCGGTGTGGATCGCCCCACAAGACGCGCTGGCGCGGCACCAAGCGGGCGATTTTTTCATCATCTTCCCCACCATTCGCACACTGGAGCGTTTGCAGGCTTTTTCCACCGTTGCCGATGTGCTTCAGGCCTGCGCCGCCAACGAGCAACCTTTATGGACCAGTTGCCCGCGCGGTGGCCTGGTGAACGGCCATGAACAACGCTTCATGGAACACGAACAGGCGCAAGGCTTTGGCGAGCTGGAACTGGTCAGCCCGGATGGCCAGATCGTGCATCACCTGGATTGGGGCACCAACGCGCCGGTGCGTTTGCTCAAAAACGTGATTCGCCTCACCGCGCCCAACCCCGGCGCGATGACGGGCCCTGGCACCAACAGTTACCTGGTAGGAGACCCGCATACCGGTTACATCGCCATCGACCCCGGCCCGGATGACGCCGGGCACCTGGAGCGGCTGTGGCAAGCGGCGGGCGGTGACATTCGCCAGATTGTTTGCACGCATTCCCACCCCGATCATTCGCCCGGTGCCAAGCCGCTGCAAACCTTGTGCAGCACGGCTCCCCATGGCCTGCCGCCGATTTTGGGTATGGCCAGCCTGCCCACGGCAAATGACTATTCACAGTTCACCCCCGAGCGGCAACTGGCCGATGGCGAACGCCTGACCCTGCGTGCTGACCCGGCCACAACAGATACCAGCCACACCCTGCGCGTCGTCTACACCCCCGGCCATGCTGCCAACCATCTGTGCCTGGTGCTGGAAGAGGACGGCCTGCTGTTCAGCGGCGACCACATCCTGAATGGCAGCACCACCGTGGTGAACCCGCCCGATGGCGACATGACGGCCTACCTCGATTCGCTCAATGTGCTGGCCGCAGCCTGCCAGCAAGGCCACATCAGCCATATTTTGCCCGCGCACGGCTTTGTGCTGGGTGATGCACTGGGCGCGATTGCGCAGCTCAAGGCGCACCGCCTGAAACGCGAAGCCAAAATTTTGAAAGTAATGCAGGCGCAGCCCGAAGGCAACATGGACGACTGGGTGGCCAAGGCCTACGACGACGTGCCCACCCGCCTGTGGCCTGTGGCCAAACGCTCGCTGTTGGCGCATGTGCAGCGTTTGCAAGCGCTGAACTGAAGCCGCGGACTCGACCCGCCGCGTGCTGACCTTTGCAAAATTGGTCTAATTTTCCAATTTATCTAACTACAAAATATATTTTTAATAAAAATAGATTTTTATTAAAATATTAATTGCACGATAAGCTACTATAAACATAGTAAAAATGATCTAAATAAGTATATTTATTTGTTAAATTCTTATAAACAGAAGTTATGCAGACCAACTTCGACATCAGACAGAAGCCCATAAACCGCGCTATAAGTCATATTCCCCCGGCGAATCCGTCAACACGCGCAAATCCAGGGGCCGCACCTCACCCATCCATAGGGCACGGTCGCGGTGGTCTACCAAATCCGAATCGCTGATGGGATGGATGAACACCACCAGACCCTGCCGATGCATGGCCAGCCACGGGATCACCTCACCAAACAACGCGGGCTTGAAGGCCAGTTGGCAGCTCCAATCCGGATGCGGGCCCACGGGTTTTTCATGCACCCGGCCCATCTTCAACGGGAACCGCGCAGCGGCAGCTTCGCACAGGGTGCGGGCTTGCGCAACGGTTTCAGCGTCGAAATAAACTTGGGCATGAAAGCCGTGGATGCGCGGGCCGTCACCCGGCTGGGAGGTCGCTGGAATGGGCATTGTTGGCGTGGAGGCAGTTACCATGCCCGCATGATCGCAGAAAGACTCTCCAAACGTGTCATGGCACTCAAAAGCTGCTCCCGCAGCGAAGCCGAACGTTACATCGCCAACGGCTTCGTGCGCGTCAACGGCAACGTGGTGGAAGAGCCGCAAGCGCGGGTCAGCGACGAACGAGTTGAGATTGATGACAACGCCAGTTTGCTGGATACCTCAGCCGTCACCTTGCTGCTGAACAAACCGCCCGGGTTTGAAACCATGGCCGCTTTGGAACATGCCAGCCGCCAGCTGCAGCCCGCCATCACCTTGCTGCGCGCCCAAACACTGGCGCCCGCCGAGCCTGTGCGAGGCACTGGGGCGGGGCAAGCGCTGCATGGGATTCGCCCGCTCAAACGCCACTTTACGCAACTCACGGCCTGCGTGCCACTGGAAACCGCCGCCAGCGGCCTGGTCGTCTTCACGCAAGACTGGCGCATTGCCCGCAAGCTGGCCGATGATGCGGCCATCATGGAACACGAACTGATGGTGGAAGTGGCGGGCGAGGTGAGCCCTGAAGCCCTGCAAAAACTCAACCACCGGGGGCTGCGCGAAGACAGCAGCCTGCCTCCGGTTAAAGCCAGCGTCAGCAGCACCTCAGACACCACCACCAAACTACGCTTTGCCGTGAAAGGCAGCCACCTGGGCCTGGTGTTGTACCTGTGCGAGCGCGCCGGTTTGCACATTGAAAGCATGAAACGCATCCGCGTCGGGCGCGTAGGGCTGGGGCAGGTGCCGATGGGGCAGTGGCGGTATTTGCTGGCGCACGAAAAATTCTGAGCCACTTTCGCATGAAAGACCGCTGAAAAGTGTGAAGCCCACCGATAAGCCGGATTCTGTGGCCTGCTGAACACCCCGAAAGGTGCCCGGCAGGTGACTGCCATTAATCTGGGCCGTTGGTCGCCCAACGGCTCGGTGCTACCTACCCGCACACTCCGGGGGCCCCGTCAACGTGTGCCTACTTGGTATTGCTGCGCGTAGCGATTGCCCGTTTCACCCGCACCCCGGTTGCCCGGCGTGCGACTCGTCTCTGTTGCTCCGACCCTCACCTGAGGGCCTTTTGCTTGCGCAACCGGCTTGTCAGT
>JANOVW010000076.1:0-10904 GCA_031417575.1 Rhodoferax sp.
GCCAATGCACTGGTGTGGCGGGTCAGTAAATTCGTATCCAGCCCCACCGCCACAAAGGTGGCACCCAGTTCCAGGTAATGCCGCGCCAGGGTTTCGTCGGGCGTCAAAATACCAGCCGCCTTGCCGGTTTTCACAATGCGGCGAATGCCGTCGTCAATGGCGCGTTGGGCCACCGGGTGGGTTGGGTTCAGCACATGGCCCAGTGATGCCGACAAATCTGCCGGGCCGATGAAGATGCCGTCGACACCGTCAATCGCGGCAATGGCTTCGATGTTGTCCAGTGCCAATTGGGTTTCAGCCTGCACCAGCATGCAGACCTGAGCGTTGGCTGCGTGGGCGTAATCCAGCACCCGGCCAAAGCGGTTGGCGCGGGTATTGGCCATGCCGCGAATGCCGCGCGTGGGGCTGCCCACGTCGTCATTTTGCGGGTAACGGGCGCGGCGTACGATTTGCTGCGCCTGCTCGGGTGTATCCACCATGGGTACCAGCAGCGACATAAAGCCCAAATCCAGGTACTGTTTGATGAGCATTTCGCCCACATTGCCGTGGCCCAGCGGAATACGCCCAATCGGATGGCTGCCGGGGTATGCGGCCACGGTTTGCAGCTGGTGCAAAAACGCGCGCGGGTCGGCCGGGGCGTGTTCGCCGTCCAGCAGCAGCCAGTCAAAACCGGCACCGGCGCAGATTTCGGTGGAATAAGAATCGGCCAGGCCACACCACAGCCCAATTTGGGGTTTGTTGGCTTTCAGGGCGGCTTTAAAGGGGTTGATGGGGGTTTGCATGGTGAAGTAGTGAAAGTGAGGTTGAGGAGGCGGTTAATGAGCCAGTTAAGGAGCCGGTTGAAACAAAGGATGCAGGCTGCTGAGTTTGCCATCGTAAACCTGGCCAGGGCTTTCGTCGATGTTCAGGGTAATGCCCAGCGGGCTGCTGGCCAGCAATTCATTGAAGTGGGCTTTCACGCCGGCCAATAGCTCATCACCCGCGCGTTTTTTGACGGCTTCGGAGCGGCCTGCCGCCATGCGCACGTTCAAATAAACAAACGCATAGTCGGCATTGCCATTCACCGTTTTACCGGCCCGCCCGCCGTCGGCCACGGCGTAGTGCGCTGCCGGGTAGGCGTAGACGCGCGTGCCACCAATGGGAAACACCGGTTTGTCGGCCTCGTCGCGCTGCGCCAACATGATGTCGGCCAGGCTGCGGCACAAGGCTGTCATATTGGTTTTGGTTTCGAGATTCGGCGTATAAAGAATGACCAGGTGCGGCATACGCTTCAAAGCCTCTGTTGAATGTTGGTGTAACCGGCTGCAGATGACGCCTGCGCCTTGGGTATGGCGGCGCCGGTTTGTGCCGTAACGGGCAATACGACATTGATCTGCCCGGTGCCCGAGGCACCGAAATACGGGGTGATGACTTCAGCCTGGCCATCGTAGGCAGACCAGCCCAGCGCGCCCAGCAGCATGGCCGTGTCGTGCATGAAGCCCTCGCCATGGCCTTTGGCGGCGTATTCGGGCAGCATGGCGCAAAAATCTTTCCATTCACCGGTTTTCCACATGCGCACCACGTCGTGGTCGAGCCGCTCCAAAAACGGGCTCCAGACCTTGAATGCGTATTCAGGGGCCAAACCGTTCTGGGCAAACCGGTGCGAGAGCGAACCGCTGGCAAAAATAGCCACGGTACCTTCGTATTCGTCTTCTATTGCGCGGCGAATCGCCCAGCCCAGGCGCGCGCTGTCGTTCAGGTAATGCGCCATGCACAGGGCCGACACCGACACCACTTTGAAGTGCTGGTCGGTGTTCATGTAACGCATGGGAACCAGCGTGCCGTACTCGGGGTTGAGCGTGGTGGCATCGTGCGCCAGCGTCTCAACACCGTGGGCGTTACAGGCCTTGGCCAGCAGGTGCCCCAGGGCCGGGTTGCCGCCAAATTCAAACCCCATATTGCTGATGAAATGCGGCAACTCGTTGCTGGTGTACAGGCCTTTGAAGTGCGGCGCGCAGTTGATGTGGTAATTGGCGTTGACCAACCAATGCGTGTCAAACACCACAATCGTGTCCACGCCCAACTCGCGGCAGCGGCGGCCGATTTCAAGGTGGCCGTCAATCGCGTCCTGGCGCGTGCCTTTGCGCGGGCCCTCGATCTCGCTCAGGTACATCGACGGCACGTGGGTGATTTTGGCGGCCAGTGCGAGTGTGCCCATATTCAGACTCCCCAGTGCGGAATGTGGTGGCCGCCCAGCGACACCGCCACGTTTTTCGGTTCGCAAAACACCTCATAACTCCAGGTGCCACCTTCTCGCCCGGTGCCGCTGGCTTTGGTTCCGCCAAACGGCTGGCGCAAGTCGCGCACGTTTTGGCTGTT
The DNA here is from genome assembly GCA_031417575.1 of Rhodoferax sp. Taxonomy (GTDB): domain Bacteria; phylum Pseudomonadota; class Gammaproteobacteria; order Burkholderiales; family Burkholderiaceae_C; genus JANYCG01. The sequence goes on from JANOVW010000076.1 coordinate 2,359, forward strand.
GACAAAACACATACCGGCTTCCACCGCGGCGGCGACACGGTGGGCGCGCCCCAGGTTTTCGGTCCAGACGTAACTGGAGAGGCCATATTGAATGTCATTGGCTTTGGCAATCGCATCCGCCTCGTCTTTGAACGGGATCAGGCAGGCCACCGGGCCGAAGATTTCTTCTTGCGCAATCTTCATGCGGTTGTCGACATCGGCAAACACGGTGGGCCACACGTAGTTGCCATTCTTCACCCGGGTGGGCAATTCGGGTGCGTAGGCCGGGCGGTCAATGCCGCCGCACAGAAGGGTTGCGCCTTCCTTGGGGCCCAGCTCAATGTAGCTGCGCACCTTGGCCAGGTGTGCCTTTGAAATCATGGGCCCGACGATGGTGTTTTCGTCCAGTGGGTCACCCACGGTGATGCGTTTGGCGCGTTCGACAAACTTCTGCACAAAATCGGCGTAGATCGACTGTTGCACCAGGATGCGGCTGCCCGCCGTGCAGCGTTCGCCGTTGTTGCTGAAGATCATGAAAATGGCGGCATCCAGTGCGCGGCTCAGATCAGCATCGTCAAATATCACGAAGGGCGATTTGCCACCCAGTTCCATGCTGAATTTTTTCAGGCCTGCCGATTTGACAATGCGGTTGCCGGTGGCCGTGGAGCCGGTGAACGAAATGGCCCGCACGTCGGGGTGTGAACACAGCGGCTCGCCCGCTTCGCGGCCCAAACCGTGAACCACGTTAAACACACCCGGTGGAATACCCGCCTCCAGCGCCAGCTCGCCCAAACGCGCAGCGCTCAGCGGCGAGAGTTCACTCATTTTCAGCACGGCGGTGTTGCCAAACGCCAGGCAGGGCGCGGTTTTCCAGGTGGCCGTCATGAAAGGCACATTCCACGGGCTGATCAGCGCACACACGCCGACCGGGTGGAAAAGGGTGTAATTCAAATGCGTTTCGGTGGGGTAGGTGTGGCCGTCCACCCGCGTACACATCTCGGCAAAATACGTGAAGTTGTCGGCCGCGCGGGGAACCAGTTGTTTGCCAGTTTGGCTGATGACCTGCCCGCAGTCGTTAGTCTCGGTTTGCGCGATGTCGGGCACATGCCGGGCGATGAGCTCACCCAGCTTTCGAATGAGCTTGGCGCGCGCCGGTGCAGGCGTGGCTGCCCATTGGGGAAAGGCGGCCTTGGCGGCGGCAACTGCGGTGTTGACTTCGGCTTCGCCCCCTGCCGCTACTTCGGCCAGCACCTCCTGCGTGGCGGGGTTGATGGTCTCAAACGTCGTCTGGCTGGCGACAGATTTTCCGTTGATGAGGTGTTGAATCGTCATGGATTTCTTTCGATCATCGTCGTCTGCAAATCACCCAGGCCTTCAATGGTGGTGATCACCACATCGCCCGGCTGGCAATCGACCACGCCATCGGGCGTACCCGTCAAAATCAAATCGCCAGGTTCCAGCGTCATGAAGCTGCTGAAATATTCGATCAAGAACGGTACGTCAAAAATCATGTCCCGGGTGTTGCCCGATTGGGTGACCTGGCCATTCACCGTGGTTTGCAAGGCCAGCTGTTGGGGATTGGGAATATCAGCCACATCGACCAGCCACGGCCCCAGGGGTGTGCAGGTCGCCCGGTTTTTGACCCGCAGGTTGGGGCGGTACCAGTTTTCCAGGTAGTCGCGAATGGCGAAATCATTGGCGACGGTGTAGCCCGCCACAAAATCGTAGGCATCGTCGCGCTTCACCCGGCGCGCGGTTTTGCCAATCACCACCGTCAGCTCGCATTCATAGTGCATATATTTCGCGTCGGCGGGGCGCTGGGTAAAACCCCGGTGCCCCATCAGGCTGGCTTCGCCCTTCACAAATACCAGGGGCTCATCCGGGGCTTTGAACTCAAGTTCTTTGGCGTGGTCGGCGTAGTTCAAGCCCAGAGCCAGAATGGTGCGGGCTTGGGCGACTGGCCTGATGGGCGGCAGCCAAACCACGTCATTGAATGAAACCAGTCGGCCGCCCGTCAGGCGTAACTGGCCATTCGCTTCGATGGCTTCATGCACCTCGCCTGCAAAGGCCACTCTGGCGTGTTTCATGCGGCCTCCTGAACGAGCGTGTGGGTCATGCGGCCCAATGCAGGGTGTGTGGGTGACATGACCTCGACACAGTCGCCAACGCGGGCTGTCGGCCGCTTGCCGTCGGGCAGGCAATCCAGCCCCAGCATCAGCAGGTCGCCTTCGCGCAGTGTCATGAATTCGGTCACATCGCGCAGCAATTGAGCGGCGGGCCGAATCAGGCCGGAGAAATCAATCGTTTGCCGCCATGTGCCATTCACGTGCACCTGCAATTGCACCCGCGCCGGGTCGCCCAGTTCGCGCAGCGTGACGGGATTGGAGCCCAACCCCAAGAACCCATCCAGGCATTTGAACTTGACCGGTGGCCTGAAATAACTGGCATGCGGCACTGAAAAGTCGTTCATCAGCACCCAGCCACCCATTTGCCCGCCTGCACCGATCACCATAGCCAGCGTGGCCCCAATTTCTACCTGCCCAACCCGCGAAGGCACGGGCAGCTGGCCGCCGTTGGCGTTGAAGGTATTGGCGGTCTTGACATACAAAACCGGTGCCAACGGCGCCGCCTTGTAAGGCGGTTGGGACATCTGCGGTGCAAAAAAATCAAACTCGCGTTTGAAGTTGAGCAAAGCGCCGTAGACCGTACCGGTGGGCCTGAACGGAGTCGGTGGGTTGTAAGAATGGAGATCGGTGGGTGTCATGTGGTTAACAAGTGGTCAGGCCGTTCCAGTTCAATGACTTCGTCCAGCAACGCATACAGCTGCGACAGCTTTTTTTTGCCAAGGGATTTCTCCATGAAATCGTAATGCGCCTCGATCGAGTGCGAAAGTTTGCTCACCGCTTTTTTACCCAGTGTGGTGGGTTCTACCACGGTGCGGCGTTGGTCAGCGGCATCGCGCCTGCGCCGGATCAGGCCGTCGCGCTCCATGCGGTTCAGCACCCCCGTCAGGCTGGGGCCCAAAATAAAGGCCTCGCGCGCCACCCGCCCGGTCTCGACGACGCCATGTTCACCCAGCACCCGCAACACCCGCCATTGCTGGTCGCTCAAGCCGTGCTCGCGCAAGCCAGGCCGGGTGTGCGCCATGACAGCCTCGCGCGTTTGCAGCAGCAGGCGCGGCAGGTTGCGATGGACGAATGGTGTGGTCATTGGAATGGCTTGAGATTGATGACGATTTATTTAATATGTTAAATAAATGACTAAGACTTGTCAAGTTCACAGCCGGCAAAAATGCCTGTTCGTTTGAGCCAGGTTGTTGTGGTTATCGAATTTGATTGACTGGATATTTATCCAGTAAAATGACATCATGGCCAAAGACAAAACCATCTACACCTGCACCGATTGCGGCGGCACCAGCCCCAAGTGGCTGGGCAAATGCCCGGCTTGTTCGGCCTGGAACACGCTGATCGAATCGGTGGCCGACAACGGTGCGCCGGCCAAGAACCGCTTTGCATCCCTGGCCAAAACCGCCGAGGTGACGGCCCTCAGCGACATTGAAGCCAGTGACATGCACCGCACCCCCACGGGGCAGGACGAACTGGACCGTGTCCTGGGTGGTGGAATCGTCGAGGGCGGGGTCGTGTTGATCGGTGGTGACCCCGGCATTGGCAAATCCACCTTGTTGTTGCAAGCCCTGGATTCGCTGCAACGCAGCGGCCAAAAAACCCTGTACGTAACGGGCGAAGAAAGTGGCGCACAGGTCGCGCTGCGCGCCCAGCGCTTGGGCTTGCCGGGCTCCAAGGTCAATGTGCTGGCTGAAATCCAGCTTGAAAAAATCCTGGCCACCTTGCAGGCGGCCGAGGCCCACCAACGGTACGACATTGCAGTCATTGACTCGATCCAGACCGTGTATTCCGAGCAGCTCACCAGCGCGCCCGGTTCGGTGGCGCAGGTGCGCGAATGCGCTGCCCACCTCACGCGCGCGGCAAAAGCCAGTGGCACCGCCATCGTGCTGGTCGGCCACGTCACCAAAGAAGGCGCGTTGGCTGGCCCGCGTGTGCTGGAGCACATGGTCGATACGGTTCTCTATTTTGAAGGCGACACGCACAGCAGCTTCCGGCTGGTGCGGGCCATCAAGAACCGTTTTGGCGCGGTGAATGAAATCGGCGTGTTCGCCATGACTGAAAAAGGCCTCAAGGGGGTCAGCAACCCCAGTGCCATCTTTTTGAGCCAACACGCCGAGCCGGTACCGGGCAGCTGCGTGATGGTCACGCTGGAAGGCACGCGCCCCATGCTGGTGGAGATCCAGGCGCTGGTTGACAGCGGCGGGCCTTCGCCCCGGCGCTTGAGCGTCGGCCTGGACAAAGACCGCCTCGCCATGTTGCTGGCGGTATTGCATCGCCACGCCGGTGTGGCCTGCATGGATCAGGACGTGTTTGTCAACGCCGTGGGTGGCGTGCGGATCAGCGAGCCGGCGGCCGATTTGGCGGTGATGCTGTCCATCACCTCGTCGCTGCGGGGCAAACCGCTGCCCAAGGGTTTCATCGCTTTTGGTGAAGTGGGCTTGGCCGGTGAAGTGCGCCCCGCCCCGCGCGGACAAGAGCGCCTGAAAGAGGCCGCCAAGCTGGGCTTTAGCGTCGCCATCGTGCCCAAAGCCAATGCGCCCAAAAAATCGGCCATGAAGGAGTTTGAAGGCATGACCATTCATGCGGTCGAGCGTATTGAAGAGGCAATGCAGGTGGTTCGGGCGTTGGGCTGAGTCGGCGTGATGGTCGGCGCTGTGGCCTGAGGCTGCGCCGTTCCGCGCCCTGCAGTGCCATGCTGTGGCGGCTGACGGGTCTTTTACAATTTGGCAGGGTTTTCAAGCCAGCGCGCCCTATTTTGCAGGGCGCGCTTTTTGTTTTTTGGGGCACCGGTATCAGTAGTTAAAACCTATTTATACGGTAATTTACACAATTAAATAACAATTTATATTCAATTTTGATATAAATAAAGTATCTAGTTGTGCAATTAATACAAGAACAAAACCTGATATTTTCTTAAAGTAATTTTGTTAAATAAATAAAAATGAAAATTCCCCAGTTGATGACGCGCGTCGGTTTCCCGATTTTGGGTGTGTTGCTGATCGCCATGGCCTACCAAACCTATGGCTGGCCGGGCGTGGCCGCTGCGGTGGGGGCGCTGGTGATGTGGGCGCTGTTGCAGTTCACCCGCATGATGCAGGTGCTGCGCCGCGCCAAAGACCGCCCCATCGGCTATGTCGACAGCGCCGTCATGCTCAATGCCAAGCTGCAAAAGGGCCACACGCTGTTGCATGTGATGGCGCTGACGCGTTCCATTGGCCTGCTGCAAAGTGACAAGGGCGCGCAGCCCGAGGTGTTTCGCTGGGCCGACAACTCGGAATCGCACGTCACCGTCACGCTGCTAAACGGCAAAGTGACGCAGTGGCAAATGGTGCGGCCGCAGCCCACGGATGAGCCGGCCCCGGAGTCAGCCCAAGTGCCAAACGCAGAATCGGCCCCGGCCGAGCGCACGTAGAATCAAAATCAACCCCCGGAGACCCCTCCGGAAGCCCCCTTGTAATCGTCACCCACCCGCCCACAGGAACCCTCATGACCGCTTTAGCCGCCATTCCCCCTTCCATGTCTGACCGCGACGGCAAAATCTGGATGGATGGCCAGATGGTCGAGTGGCGAGACGCCAAAATTCACGTGCTGACCCACACCTTGCACTACGGCTGCGGCGCGTTTGAAGGCGTGCGCGCCTACAACACGGTCAATGGCACCGCCATCTTCCGCCTGCAAGAGCACACCGACCGCCTCTTCAACAGCGCCAAAATCCTGCGCATGGCAATCCCCTTCACCAAAGAAGAGGCCATGGAAGCGCAAAAAGCCGTGGTGCGCGAGAACAATCTGGAAAGCTGTTACCTGCGCCCCCTCACCTGGATCGGCGACCGCAAACTGGGCGTCAGCCCGCGCGGCAACACCATCCACCTGATGGTGGCTGCCTGGCCCTGGGGCGCGTATTTGGGGGAAGAGGGCATGAAACGCGGCATCCGCGTCAAAATTTCAAGCTACACGCGCCACCACGTCAACATCACCATGACGCAAGCCAAGGCGGTGAGCAACTACACCAATTCGATTTTGGCCAACATGGAAGCGCTGGACGACGGCTACGACGAAGCCATGCTGCTCGATGCCAACGGTTTTGTTTCCGAAGGCGCAGGCGAAAACCTGTTTGTGGTCAAAGACGGTGTGGTTTACACCCCTGATCTGTCTGCCGGGGCGCTCAACGGTATCACCCGCAACACGGTGCTGCACATTTGCAAAGACCTGGGCCTGGAGCTGGTGCAAAAACGCATCACCCGCGACGAGGTGTACATCAGCGACGAAGCCTTCTTCACCGGCACGGCGGCCGAGGTCACCCCCATCCGCGAGCTCGACCGCATTGAGCTGGGCAAAGACGGCTACGTGGGTTCGCGCGGGCCCATCACGGAAAAAATCCAGAGCGCGTTTTTTGACATCGTCAATGGCCGCAACCCCAAATATGCGCATTGGCTTACGAAGGTTGCCGCATGAGCAGCCCCGCCATCAAGCTGCTGGCCGCCGACCTGAACCACCAGGGCGGCATTTTCTGCCCCAGCCCCAAGGCCGACATGAAGATCTGGAACAGCCACCCCAAGGTATACCTGGACGTGGCCACATCCGGCGAAGCCAAGTGCCCGTATTGCGGCACGGTGTACAAGCTCAAAGAAGGTGAACACTTCGAGGGGCACTGAGCGTCATTTCACGGTTTGCTTCTCGAACCCCCTGCGTAGCGCGGCGCTCTTACCTTCATCGTCATGAAACCCAACATCATCTATATCGTGTCTGACGACCTGGGCTACGCCGACTTGGGCTGCTACGGTGGGCGCGACGCGCCATTCGGCGCGGTCTCGCCCCATATAGACGCATTGGCCGCCGGTGGCATGCGGTTCACCGAGGGTTATTCCAATGCGCCCGTGTGCTCCCCAACCCGCTTCGCGCTGATGACCATGCGCTACCAATACCGCCTGCGCGGCGGCATGGAAGAGCCCATCAACAGCCGCAGCAAAGGCAGCACAACGCTGGGGCTGCCGACCGACATGCCCACACTGCCCTCCTTGTTGCGCGATGCAGGCTACGCCACCGCGCTGATCGGCAAATGGCACCTGGGCTACCCGCCAGGCTTTGGCCCCCTGCGCTCGGGTTACGACGAATTTTTCGGCATCATGGCTGGTGGCGTGGATTACTTCACCCATTGCTCCAGCAAGGGCGACCACGACCTGTACATCGGTGAAGAAGCCCACAAAGAGGTCGGCTACCTGACCGACGTGCTCTCGCAACGCGCGGTTGACTACGTGCAGCGCATGGCGCCCCAGAGCAAGGCCGGCAAACCCTTCTTCATGAGCCTGCACTACACGGCGCCGCACTGGCCCTGGGAAACCCGCGACGATGCGCATGTGGCGCCCGAGGTGGCCGGCAACCTCTTTCATCTGGATGGCGGCAACGTCGAGAGTTACCGGCGCATGATCCACCACATGGACGAAGGCATCGGCAAACTGGTGGGGGTATTGCGACAACAGGGTCTGCTGGAGAACACGCTCATCGTCTTCACCAGTGACAACGGTGGCGAGCGCTTCTCAGACAACTGGCCGCTGGTGGGCGGCAAGATGGACCTGACTGAAGGTGGCATCCGCGTGCCCTGGATCGCCCACTGGCCAGCTGCCATCGCGGCGGGCTCACAAAGCCGGCAGCACTGCATGACGATGGACTGGTCTGCCACCTTGCTGGCTATCGGCGGCGGGCAGCCGCATCCAGATTTCCCCATTGATGGCGTGTCAATCGCCAACGTTCTGACAGATGCCGGCCATCAATTTGAGCGTCCGCTTTTTTGGCGAATGAAACATCGTGCGCAGCGGGCCATGCGCCATGGCGAATGGAAATACCTCAAGGTCGATGACAACGAGTACTTGTTCAACATCGCTGCCGATGCGCGCGAGCGGGCCAACCTGGCGCAACGCCAGCCCGAGCGCTTGCAAGCGATGCGGGCAGCGTGGCTTGCCTGGGAAGCCACCGTACCAGTGATACCTGACGATGCGGCTGTCAGCCTGGGGTATTCGGTTGCAGACATGCCCCAGCGCTGAGAAACGCTGTTAAAAAAGCGCAGTCACTTAATCCACAGCCGAATCGCATCCCAGGCCCGGCCCAGCAAACCGGCTTGTTCCACGGCTTCCAGCACGGTGAGCGGTACCTCGGCCACGGTTTTGTCACCAGCCATCACCTTCAACACGCCAACGGCCTGACCCTTGGCAAAAGGCGCTACCAGCGGTTCATTGCGCGCCACTTCGGTTTTGAGTTTGGCGGCGGTGCCGGCTGGCACGGTGACGATGATGGGCGTGGTGCGACCCAGCTTGACGGTCTTTTCGGCACCCTTACAGACGGCAGGTGACAAAACCGCCTGGTTGGCATCAAACAGTTTCACCGCTTCAAACGCGGTGTAACCCCAGTTCAGCAGTTTTTGCGACTCATTGGCACGCGCGTTTTCGC
>JANOVW010000077.1:0-1810 GCA_031417575.1 Rhodoferax sp.
AATTTTGGTGAAGGCCGAAGGCCAGCGTTATACCGACGAGGTCGAGGCCGAGTACCAACAAATTCTGACGGTTGATGGCGCGCCGCACACCATCAGCCAGGCCGAGCTGGACCGCGTCAGCGCCTCTTTTGTACCGCCAACGCTGGCCTGCAACCGCAAAAGCGGCGAAGAAAAAATCGCCAACATCTTGCGCGCTGCCGCTGAAGACGATGTCGAGTTTGGCCGCTGGTTGCAACAAAACGTGCAGCCGCACAAAAACCCCGATTTGCGGGCCGTGACGCTCTCGTTCAAACGCCTGGGTTATGCCCCCGGCGATGCCACCGCCAGCCAGCTTGAAGGGGCTGCCCATTTGGCCGATGAGTTTTCAGCCGGGGAAGTGCGGGTAACGCACGACCAAAACCTGGTGTTGCCCTGGGTGCGTTGCGACCAGTTGCCCGAGTTGTGGCGCGCCGCCCGCAAACTCGGTTTTGCCCGGCCCAACATTCGCCTGCTCACCGACATGATTGCCTGCCCCGGCGGCGATTTTTGCGCCTTGGCCAACGCCCGCTCGCTGCCCATTGCCGAAGCCATCACCGCGCGTTACCAAGACTTGGACGAACTCAATGACCTGGGCGAGATTGATTTGCACATCAGCGGCTGCATCAACTCCTGCGGCCACCACCACAGTGGCCACATTGGCGTTTTGGGCGTCGACAAAGACGGCAAAGAGTGGTACCAGGTGTCGCTGGGCGGCTCGGATGGCTCTGCCCTGAGCGGCGCGCCAGTAGCTGGCAACGTGGTGGGCCCCTCCTTCGCCGCCGATGAAGTGGCCGACGTGATAGAGGCCTTGCTGGACACCTACCGCCTGCAGCGCTCAGCGACCGCCAAAGGGGTTGAGACCTTCATCTCCACCTTGCGCCGCGTGGGGGCCGAGCCGTTCAAGCTGGCTGCAAATGCCGTTCGAACCAGCACCGGCAAGACCGAAAAATCTGTCTGAATTTGGGTATTTAACTAAAAATAATATTTAACATGACCAAAAATACTATTCAATTAATAGCTAATAGTGCAATTAATACGATAACAGGTACTGCAAATCATTTGAACATTCCAAATGACATAGATCCTAGAGACCTGAATTTGCAAGGTGTGCAACGTATTGACCTGCATTTCCCCAAATTCACCGATGGCCGGGCCTACAGCCAGGCATTTTTGCTACGGCGCCGCCTCGGTTTCAAAGGCGAAATTCGCGCCACGGGTGACGTGCTGATCGACCAATTGGTGCAAATGCAAAGAAGCGGATTCGATGCGGCGGTGCTGCGGGCCGATCAAGACCCGGTATTTGCTGAATCGCAATTTGCCCGTTTTGGCGCGTTTTACCAGGGCGATGCGGTCAGCGCCGAGCCTGCCTTTGCCCGGGTTGCCTGATGAGTACAGCCATCGAGCGCCATGCGCGCGCATCTGTCGATTTCGAGTCCAAACTGGCCCGCACCGAAACCCTGCTGAAGCAGGCCGCTTCGGATTACGCCGCGCCTGGTGCGGAAGTGGCGCCGCTGATTGCCCAGGCCAATAGCCTGGGGGCTGAAGACATGGTGGTCAGCCACCTGATCAACCAACTGCAGCTCAACATCGGTATTTTTGTGCTGGAAACGGGCCAGTTGCACCCCGAAACACTGGCCTTGTTGCAGACCTTCAAAGCCGCTTCCCGTGCGCCGGTTGAGGTGTTCACGCCGGTTCACGAAGCCGCCGTGCAATTTGTCGCACGTGAAGGCAAAGACGCCATGTACAAAAGCATGGAGCTGCGCAAGGCTTGCTGCGGCATTCGCAAAATGGA
>JANOVW010000078.1:0-2951 GCA_031417575.1 Rhodoferax sp.
TGCATTTGAAGTCTGGTTGGCAAATGATCCGTTGGCAGGAGATGTTGTGCCCGGCGCTGGCGGATTGCGCAAAGTGCGATGGGCCCGCGCGGGTATGGGCAAACGCGGCGGTGCGCGGGTAATCTACTACAACCAACTGCGCGAGGGTGTTATTGCCCTGTTGATGGTGTACACCAAGGCGAAGTTTGATAACTTGCCCACGGAGTTTTTGAATCGGTTGCGAAAGGAGTTTGAAGATGCCCAAGACACTTAAAGCTGACGCAGAAATGCGCCAATTCCAGGAGGATTTGCTGCAATCCGTACGTGAGTTCAAAGCGGGCAAGTTTGCCCGCGTCACGCAGGTGCAAACTACTGCCGCCGCTCAAGCGCGTGCCAGTGTGGGGCTTTCGCAAGCCCGGTTTGCGCAATTATTGGGCGTGTCTTTGCGCACCTTGCAAGAATGGGAGCAGGGGCGGCGCGAGCCAACGGGCGCGGCGCAAACCCTGTTGCGCGTGGCGGTGCGCAGCCCTGAGGCGCTTTTGGGTCTGGCAGGCTGACCGGGCACCATTCCGCCACTGGTTTCTGCACCCGGGCCATCAAGGCGCTACGCCGCCAACGCTTCCAGCAGCTCCGTCTCAATCTCGATTTGCGCCTTGTTCTGCTGCAGTTCTGGCCCGTCAATCAGAAAGGTGTCTTCTACCCGTTCGCCCAAGGTGGCGATTTTGGCGAGCTGCAAATTGATGTGGTGTTTGGCCAGTACGCGGGCCATGGCTCAGCTTATCAGTTTTGTGATTTGAGGCAAAGGGCAGGACTTGACCCTGGCCTTGTCTGTGACCCTGGTTTTCTGCGTGATCCTGGCCTTTTCTGATTTAGGTGGCGGAACCCCCCGTGTCAGCGTCGATAGCGCCAACCGATACAAGCCCAACACAACTCCAAACACGAAACAGCCCCGGCGCAATTTCAAAATGAAAGGCTAGGGTAGCCCGACTCAATGGCCCCAAGTTTGAGCAGCACGGCATCATTGGTTATGACAGTTGCATCGTGGATGGCCGCGCTGGCCATAACGATGGCATCGGGCAGTTTGATGGCCCGGGTCTTTTGTTGGTGTCCAGCAAATAGCGCTTACCAGGCATCGCGAAGCCTGCGTTGGACTTCTGTGGCATCGCCTTGCCAAGTCAAACGCCCGACAAGGTCAGTTAAGTCGTAGCGTGATGCAGTACTTGCTGGAGGGGATGAATTTTCAATCACGACCAATACGGGTTGACGCGTCAAATTGGGGGGTGGCTGATCGATCCAGACAAGTTGGGAGCCACTGATTTCCGCACTATAACTTTTGAGCATAGGGTGCCTCCGTTGAGCAACTTTTTGGCCGCCACAAAATGATTTTTGACCGTAAGCCATTGTAGTTGTGCGCTTGCACTGCGGTGAGTTTGTAAATAGCCTCGGTGCCAGCGCCCAGCCGGTTGTTGGTGACAAACAGGTTGTTGGCACCGCCATCAATCGCCAAATCGTTGCAAAACCCGGCGGGCAGCGCAAGCTCGCCTACCTTGGCCTGATGCGACTAATTTCGGCGCTGAACTGGACCTGTTTGGCGCGGATGTCGAGCTGCTCTGAGCGCAATTGGGCCAAAACGGCGGTTTTGAAGGTTTGGGAGGATTTGGCTGGGAGGCTTAAAGAAAAAAGGCTTTTTGTTCTCATGTTAATTGCACAAATAGCTATTTATTCGATAGCATTTTGAGCAGCACGCGGATGCGAAAGGGTTCGGAATGGAAGGTGAAGAGAGCTTGTTTGACTGTTTATCCTTTTATTTAGATAATTGACCGATGAAACCGCTTAACTTCATGGGGAACAGCCAGGTGACTTTGGCGGGTTTTCCGGAGGAAGTGAAACGTGCAGTGGGTTTCGAGCTTTGGCAGGTGCAGCTTGGCCTGATGCCCTCGGACTTCAAACCCATGCCCACGGTGGGCGATATTGATCCGGCGGCAAAACGATACCAACTGATAGGAATAAATCATGTCAAAACGCAAAAGTGATCCAGATGCCCTGGTGACCGCATCCAGCGGCAATGTGTTTACCGATTTGGGCTTTGGCCCTGGCGAAGCGGCGGTTATGGCGCTTCGGGCTGACTTGATGGGCCGACTTCGGTTGCTGATTGAAGAGCGTGGCTGGAGCCAGGAAGAGGCGGCATCAGCGCTTTCAATTGGGCAATCGCGGGTGAGCGACCTGGTGCGCGGCAAGTGGGACAAGTTCAGCCTGGACATGCTCATCACGCTGGCAGCGCGCGCAGGCAAACGGGTCGAGCTGGCGATGGCCTGAAACCCTTTCTGACTGGCGGTACGGCGCGAGGGGCTACGCCGCCAACGCTTCCAGCAGCTCTGTCTCAATCTCGATCTGCGCCTTGTTCTGCTGAAGTTCTGGCCCGTCGATCAGAAAGGTGTCTTCCACGCGCTCGCCCAGCGTGGCGATTTTGGCGAGCTGCAGGTTGATGTGGTGTTTGGCCAGCACCCGGGCCACGCTGTACAACAAACCCACCCGGTCGCTGGCGGAAATGTTCAGCAGCCAGTGCTGGGCTTTTTCATCGGGGCGCAAACTGACACGCGGCGCGATCGGGAAGCTTTTGACCCGGCGCGATTGGCGGCCCCGGCTGGGCGTGGGCAGGGGGCCTGCCTTGGCCAGCACCTGGGCCAGGTTGGCCTCCAGCATGGCGGTCAGTTCGCGGTATTCGTCGGGGTGGGCGGCGCTGTCGACCTGAAAGGTGTCGAGCGCGTAGCCATTGTTGGCGGTGTGGATGCGGGCATCCAGAATGCTGAAGCCGCTTTGGTCAAAAAAGCCGCAAATGCGGGCAAACAGGTCGTTTTGGTCGGGCGTGTACACCAGCACCTGCAGGCCTTCGCCCACGGGTGAGCGGCGCGCCCGCACGATGGTTTTACCCGTGCCCACGTGGCGCGAAACTTGGCGCGTGTGCCAGGCGA
>JANOVW010000079.1:0-2731 GCA_031417575.1 Rhodoferax sp.
CTGACGTGCACCATGCCGGGGATGTCGTATTCAACCATCTTCTCGTAAATGGGGTACCAGTATTTGTCGGTCAGCGGGGGCGATTTCCAGTGGCCGCCACTCGGGTCCGGGTTCAGGTTGATACCCACATTGCCATACTGCTCCACACACTTCACGATTTCAGGGATGCAGGTAGCGGTGTCTACGCCCGTGCTTTGCGGCAGCATGGCTACAGGCACAAAATTTTCGGGGAACAGTTGTGCCACGCGGTAACACAGCTCATTGCAGATCGCTGCCCAGGTGCTTGAGACCTGGAAGTCGCCGATGTGGTGGGCCATGAAGCTGGCGCGCGGTGAAAACAGGGTGATGTCGCTGCCACGCTGCTTCATCAGTTTGAGCAGGTTGAGTACGATGGATTCGCGCAGTTCGTCGTCGCTGATTTTAAGATCCGAAGCTTTGGGCGTCTGTCTTGGGTCTTTGATGGCGGCAATTTGGGCGTTGCGCCAGGTTTCCATGGCCAATGGAGCGGTGGTGTAGTGGCCGTGGCAATCGATGATGAGGGGCTGGGTTTGGCTCATGGTCTATTGGGTTGTGCAGTGGGTAAACCGGGTAGGCGGGTTAGGCAGAATTGTGCGCCCAAGCACCTGAACCAGAAAGCACCAACCCGCGCTATCAGTTATAACAATAGTTGATAACCCAGGTATCGCTATGCAAAAATAGCGCATGGACTTCAAACAGCTCGAATACTTTGTGCGGGTTGCCGAACTGGGCAGCTTTACCCGCGCCGCCCTGGCCCTGAACGTCGCACAACCCGCCTTGTCGCGCCAAATCCGCCTGCTGGAGGTGGAACTGCGGCAAAACCTGCTCAAACGCAATGGGCGCGGCGCGGTGCCTACCGAAGCAGGCATCTTGCTGCTGGAGCACGGCCGCGGTATTTTGAACCAGGTGGCGCTGGCCAAAGAAGAGCTCGGTGCCGGGCGCAGCTCGCTGGCTGGGCGGGTGTCGATTGGCCTGCCGCCCAGCCTCTCCAAACTGATCACCGTGCCGCTCACCCGCGCCATCCGCGCTGCCCTGCCCCAGGCGCAGCTGACGCTAACCGAAGGCTTCTCGGTGCTGATGTACGAGGGCCTGCGCGTGGGCAACCTGGACATGGCGGTTTTGTATAGCCCCGATGCCTCGCCCGACCTGGAGATGGCGCTGTTGCATGAGGAGGAACTGGTGCTGATCTCGCCGCGCGCGTTGGTCAACGCCAAGAAGGCCGCTCAAATCATCTCGCTCACCCAAGTGGCCACGCTGCCGCTGATTTTGCCCAGCCGCCCCAATGCCTTTCGCCTGACGACCGACAACGCCCTGATGGGGCTGGGTTTGAGGCCCCAAGTGGCGCTTGAAGTGGACGGGCTCAACGGCATTCTGAGCCTGGTGCAAGACGGTATCGGCCACGCCGTGTTACCGCGCTACACCTTGAGCAATTTTGAAAACACCGCACCCTTTGTCGTGCGCCGCATTCAATCCCCCCGCCTGATGAGCCGTCTGGAGCTGGCCTGGTCGTCACGCCGGCCCTTGACGGCAACCCAGAAAAATGCGCTGCAGATTGTCAGATCTGTGATTTCTGAATACATTTCGATTGAATAGACTCCGCGCATGACTCCGCTTCTGACCGCTCCAGATATTTTTTCAGAACCCAAGATCGACTGCCACTGTCACATCCTCGATCCAAGCCGTTTCCCCTACCACCCCAGCGTGGCCTACCGCCCGTCGGGGCAAGAAACCGGCAGTGCCGATTATTTTTTGCAGGTGATGCAGAGTTATGGTGTTCGCCACGCCCTGCTGGTGCAACCCAATTCGGGCTACGGCCCTGACAACAGCGCCATGCTGGATGCCATTGCCCGTGGCCAAGGGCGCTTCAAGGGCGTTGCCATCGTGCCCAATGACGCGCCCCTCTCTCACCTTTTGGAATTGAAAGCCCAGGGTGTGGTGGGCGTTGCATTCAACGTGGCTCTGCTGGGGCTAGATTTCTACAGCAACCTGGCTGCCCTGCTGGCGCGCATTACGCAGGCAGAAATGTTCGCCCAAATACAGGTGCAAGCCGATCAGCTCGTGGCTTTGGCGCCCCTGCTGCGCGGCTCGGAGGTGCAGGTTCTGATTGACCATTGCGGCCGCCCTGACTTGAGCGGCGGCATCCACGCGCCGGGCTTTGTGGCCTTGCTTGAACTGGCCGACAGTGGCCGCGTGAATGTGAAGCTCTCGGGGTTTGCCAAGTTCTCGCAACAGGGCTTTCCGTTTGACGACTGCGCCGCGTTCACGGCCCAGCTGCTGCAAAGTTTTGGCCCTGAACACTGCCTGTGGGCATCCGACTGGCCGTTTCTCAAAGCCGGATCACGCCTGGACTACGGCCCGCTTTTGCAGCTGTTTGCAGCCACGGTTCCCCTGGCTTTTGACCGCCAAAAGATTTTGTGGGAAACACCGCGGCGCTTATTTGGCATGACGTGAATCAGTAAATATATGCAAAATTAGTTATTTTTAAAACATTTTAGATTAAAAATAATTCATTAATAATATATTTAAAATAGCTTATTGTGCAATTAGCACGTGAACCACGTTCCTTATTTTTATCAACAAGTCTGTAAAAATAAATATTCAGGTCTCAGACCACGTAAAACGCGTAACAAAATCAGTCAGCCTGGATGCCCAGCTCTTTGATGACCTTGCCGTACTTCACGTAATCGGCGGCGTTGATGCGACCGATGGCAGC